>JAQUGB010000094.1 GCA_028684345.1 Tepidiphilus sp.
GGAAGGAGAGGGAGGGAAGTGATGGACAAGGAGAAGGAACGCCCGTCCTTGCGCGCCGCGGCGCTGCAGATGGTGTCGACGCCGCGCGTGGCGGACAATCTGGCCGCCGCCGAGCGGCTGCTGGAACTGGCGGCCGACAGTGGGGCGAGGCTGGTGGTGTTGCCGGAGTATTTTGCGCTCATCTCGGCCGATGCGCGGGAGAAAGTGCGCTTGCGCGAGCGCTTCGGCGCCGGGCCGATCCAGGAGTGGTTGGCGCGGCAGGCGGCGCGTTTGGGGATATGGTTGGTGGGTGGAACGGTGCCGCTGGAAGCGGAAGTGCCCGACAAGGTGCGCAACGCCTGCCTCGTCCATGCCCCGGACGGGCGCTGCGTGGCGCGCTACGACAAGATCCATCTCTTCGGCCTGCGCCACGGCGAGGAAGTCTACGATGAAGGAGAGACGATCGAGCCGGGCGAGGCAGTGGTCACCGTCGACATCGACGGCTGGACGGTGGGGCTGTCCATCTGCTACGACCTGCGTTTCCCCGAACTCTATCGCGCCATGGGGCTCGTGGATCTCGTCGTGCTGCCGGCGGCCTTCACCTGGACCACGGGCCGGGCGCACTGGGAGGTGCTGCTGCGCGCCCGGGCGATCGAGAATCAATGCTACGTGCTCGCCGCGGCGCAAGGGGGGCGGCACGAGGCGGGGCGGCGCACCTGGGGGGATTCGCTCGTCGTCGATCCCTGGGGTGAGGTGTGCGTGCGTCTGGCCGAAGGCGAGGGCGTGGTGCGGGCAACGCTGCGGCGCGAGCGCCTCGAGGAGATCCGCGCAAGGCTGCCGGCGTGGCAGCATCGGCGGGAAGGGGAATTCATCAGGAGAGTATTCGCATGAAGGCGATGGCAGAGGTGAAGGAAGAAAAGGTCGACGCGCTGGCGCTGGCCGAGGAGCGGCTGCTCGCGGCCAACGGCTTGACGCTGGAGGACGTGTCTTCGACCTTGTCGCAGGTGCAGACCCATGCCGTGGATGAGGCGGACGTGTATTTCCAGCTGCGCCACGTGGAGAGCTGGTCCCTCGAAGAGGGGATCGTGAAGTCCGGCGCCTTCTCCATCGAGCAGGGAGTGGGGGTGCGGGCGATCGCGGGGGAGAAACAGGCGCTCGCCTATACCGACGACCTGCGGCCGGCCTCGCTCCTGGAGGCGGCGCGCACCGTGCGCGCGGTGGCCGCGCTCGGGCAGGAGCGGCGGGTGGGCCTGTGCCGCGGCGCACTTCCCCTGGCGCGCTATCCGGCCGTCGATCCGGTGGGAACCTTGCCGGCGCAGGAGAAGGTGTGGCTGTTGGAGCGGCTGGAAGCGAAGGCGCGGGCCCTGGATCCCCGAGTCGAACAGGTGATGGCGGGGTTGGCGGCCTCATGGGAGACGGTGCTCATCGCCCGCAGCGACGGAACGCTCGCCGCCGACCTGCGCCCCCTCGTGCGTCTGTCGCTCACCGTCATCATGTCGCAGGCCGGCCGGCGCGAGAGCGGCTCGAGCGGCATGGGTGGACGCCATGGCCTTACCGCTTTCGACGAGGAGGCGCTCGAGCGCCTTGCCCGCGAGGCGGTGCATCAGGCGCGGGTGAACCTGGAGGCGCGGCCGGCCCCGGCTGGCGTCTTCACCGTGGTGCTCGGACCCGGCTGGCCGGGCGTGCTGCTGCACGAGGCGGTGGGGCACGGCCTGGAAGGGGATTTCAACCGCAAGGGGACTTCGGCCTATAGCGGGCGGATCGGCGAGCGGGTGGCCGCTCCGGGTGTGACGGTGGTCGACGATGGGACCTTGCCCTTGCGCCGAGGCTCACTCACCCTCGACGACGAGGGAACGCCCACCCAGCCGACCGTGCTCATCGAGGACGGCATCCTGGTGGGGTACATGCAGGATCGTCTCAACGCCCGGTTGATGGGCATGAAACCCACCGGCAACGGGCGGCGCGAGTCCTACGCCTACGGACCGATGCCTAGAATGACGAACACTTATATGCTCGCCGGCACGCTCGACCCGGAGGAGATCCTCGCCTCCGTGGAGCGCGGCATCTATGCGGTCAATTTCGGCGGCGGTCAGGTCGACATCACTTCCGGCAAGTTCGTCTTCTCTATGTCGGAAGCTTACTGGCTCGAGGACGGAAAAGTCTGCTACCCCATCAAGGGGGCCACCTTGATCGGCAGCGGCCCCGAGGTGATGCAGCGCGTCTCCATGATCGGCACCGATCTCGCCCTCGATCCGGGCATCGGCACCTGCGGCAAGGACGGGCAGAGCGTGCCCGTGGGCGTGGGGCAGCCGACGCTGCGCGTCGACGGCATCACCGTTGGAGGGACGCAGGGCTGAGCTCGGGTTGGCGGTACTTGCGCCAGTTCGCCAGCACCGCGTTGGGGTACTCGGGCCGCCCCAGACTGCCGTTGTAGCGCCCCAGCGCGCGGTAGAGGTCGCCTTTTTCGAGGTCGAGATAGTGGCGCAGGATGGTGCAGCCATAGCGCAGGTTGGTGCGCAGGTGAAAGAGGTTGTGCTGCGGGGTGCCGATGAGCCCGACCCAGAAAGGCATCACCTGCATGTAGCCGCGCGCCCCGGCCGTGGAGACGGCGTATTTGCGAAAACCGCTCTCGACCTCGATGAGGCCGAGCACCAGCTCCGGGTCGAGCCCGGCGCGGGCGGATTCGTAGTAGACGGTGGCGAGCAGTTCCTCGCGCTCGGCCGGGTCGGGGACGCGGCGGGCGAGCCGCTCGCTTTGCGCATCGATCCAGCGCGCGGCGAGTGGATCGCGACGGATGCGCTCGGGGGATACGGGTGCGTCGGCGACGATGGCCGAGAGCGCCTCGCGTACGCTGTCGGCGAGCGGTTCGTAGAGCTGCGCTCCGGCGCGCGCCGGAGCGGGGGCGAGCGCGGCGAGCAGGAGCGCCGCGGCGAGCAGGGATCGGGCCGCGGACAGAGAGAAAAAGCGCGGGCGATACGACGGCTGCATCATGGATACCGGATTCTTGCCAAATACGGTCCACCCAAGGGTGGGCAAGGGCGAGGACAGGGGCTTGGCGTGGCCCGTTCGGCGCTGCCCCGAAATCACCCCAGCGGTTTTTTCTCGGCGTTGATCGAGGCCGCGAGTTCGGCCACGACCTCGCCGATGGGGAGCGTGCGTGCCTCGCGTTCGCGGCGGTGCTGTACTTCGTAGCGACCCGCGGCGAGCCCTCTCTCGCTCACCACCACCCGCCAGGGCACGCCGACGAGTTCCCAGTCGGCGAACATGGCGCCGGGACGTTCGTTGCGATCGTCGAGCACGACGTCGAGGCCGGCAGCGAGACAGTCGCGGTAGATCGCTTCGGCCGCTTCCGCCACCATGGGGGATTTGGCCGCGCCGATGGGGCAGATGACGACTTCGAAGGGGGCGATGGCCGCAGGCCAGAGGATGCCGCGCTCGTCGTGGTTCTGTTCGATCGCCGCGCCCAGGATGCGGGAGACGCCGATGCCGTAGCAGCCCATCTCCATCGGGCGCTCACGCCCTTCGGCGTCGAGGAAGGTACAGTGCATCGCCTCGGAGTACTTCGTGCGCAGCTGGAAGATGTGCCCCACTTCGATGCCGCGGCAGATCTCGAGCGTGCCTTTGCCGTCGGGCGAAGGGTCGCCGGCGACGACGTTGCGCAGATCGGCCACTTCCGGCTCGGGGAAGTCGCGGCCGAGGTTGGCGCCGGTGTAGTGGTGCTCGTCCTCGTTGGCTCCGATCACGAAGTCGGCCATCTTGGCCACGGTGCGGTCGGCGATGACGCGGCCGGTGAAGCCGACGGGCCCGAGCGAGCCCGGCCCGGCGCCGAACGCGGCACGGATGGCGGCCTCGTCGGCGAAAGTGAGCGGGTTCCTGATGCCCGGAAGTTTCTGCGCCTTGATCTCGTTGAGTTCATGGTCGCCGCGCAGGAGCAGCAGCACCGGGGCGCCGTCTTCCCCTTCGACGACGATCGCCTTGACGGTGCGCTCGACGGGAATTTTGAGGAAATCGACCAGATCGGCGATGGTCTTGACGCCGGGGGTGTGCACCTTGACGAGCGGCTCGCCCGGTGCGGGGCGCGGCCCGGCCGGAGGCAACGCTTCGGCCAGTTCCACGTTGGCCGCATAGTCGGAGGCGGGGCAATAGGCGATGTCGTCCTCGCCGGTGTCGGCGATGACGTGGAATTCATGCGAGCCGGTGCCGCCGATGGAACCCGTGTCGGCCGCCACGGCGCGAAACTTCAGCCCGAGCCGGGTGAAAATCCGTGTATAGGTGTCATACATGTTGCGGTATTCGCGTTCGAGGTCGGCGAAATCGGCATGGAAAGAATAGCCGTCTTTCATCACGAACTCGCGCGCGCGCATCACGCCGAAGCGCGGGCGGATCTCGTCGCGGAACTTGGTCTGGATCTGGTAGAAGTGCCGGGGCAGCTGGCGGTAACTCTTGATGTCGCGGCGCACGAGGTCGGTGATGACTTCTTCGTGCGTGGGGCCGAGCACGAAGTCACGCTCGTGCCGGTCCTTGAAGCGCAGCAGCTCCGGGCCGTAATGTTCCCAGCGCCCCGACTCCTGCCACAGCTCCGCCGGTTGGACCACCGGCAGGAGCACCTCGACGGCGCCGGCGCGGTTCATCTCTTCGCGCACGATGGCTTCGACCTTGCGCAGGCTGCGCAAGCCCAAGGGGAGCCAGGTATAGATACCGGCGGCGATGCGCCGGATCATGCCGGCCCGGATCATGAGTTTCTGGCTGGCGATCTCGGCGTCGGCCGGGGCTTCCTTGAGCGTGACGAGGTGGGCGTGGCTGGCTTTCATCGGTTCGCGTCGGCGGCTGGAGGATTGGCGGCGATTGTAGCAGAGCCTTCCCGCCGCAGGACTTCCAGGGTATAGCGCGCGATCATCGCTTCTTCGTTGGTGGGCACCACGGCAAGGGCCACGCGGCTCTCCGGGGTGTCGATGCGCCCGGCCACGCCGGCGGTACGCTCGTTCGCCTGGGGATCGAGCACGGCGCCGAGCCAGTCGAGCCGTTCGATCACGCGCGCGCGCACCGGCGCGGCATGCTCGCCGATGCCGGCAGTGAAGACGAGCGCGTCGAGCCCGCCGAGGGCGGCCGCGAGCGACCCGATCTCGCGTACCAGGCGGTAGCAGAAGAGCTCGACCGCTTCCCTGGCGTGCGGATCGTCGCTCGCGAGCAGCTCCCGCATGTCCTGGCTGATGCCGGATACGCCCAGCAGCCCCGATTCCTTGTAGAGCATGTGATCGACCTGGGTGACGCTCATGCCGCCGTATTCGATGAGGTGCAGCACGAGGCCGGGATCGATGCTGCCGCTGCGCGTGCCCATCATCAGCCCGTCGATGGTGGTGAATCCCATGGTGGTGGCCACGCTCTTGCCTTCGCGCAGGGCGCACAGCGAGGCGCCGTTGCCCAGGTGGGCAATGATCACCCGTCCCTTGGCACGCTCGGGGCCCAGGACTTCGGGCAGGCGACGGCTGACGTAATCGTAGGAGAGGCCGTGAAAGCCGTAGCGCCGTATGCCCTCGTCGAAGAGCTTTCGCGGTAGAGGAAACATCTGGGCGAGTTTTGGCTGGGTGGTGTGGAAGGCCGTGTCGAAGCAGCCGACCTGGACCCAATCGGCGCGTCGTTCGAGCATGCGTTTGATCGGGCGCAGGTTGTGCGGCTGGTGCAGCGGGGCGAGCGGTACGAGTTGCTCCAGCTCCGTGACCATTTCGGGCGTGAGCCGCACGGGTTCGTGGAAGCGCGCTCCGCCGTGGACGATGCGATGCCCCGTGGCGAGGATCTTCACGTCGTCGACGTGGGTGCTTAGCCAGTCGACGAGGTGGGTGAACGCGTCTTCATGTTGCTGGTCGAGCGAGCCTGTCAGAGAAAGCGCGACCGTTTCGCTGGGGTTTTTGCCGCGGCGCACCCGCCAGCGGGGATGGGCCGTGCCGATGCCGTCGATCTGACCCCATACGTGGGGCGTTTCGACGATGGTGTCATCCTCGACGAGAAAGAGAGAGAATTTGACGCTGCTCGATCCGGCGTTGAGTGTGAGAAGGGCAGGACGTCGCATGGAATACCTCGTCGTCGATCAGGAGGGAAGACCGGTGGTGCGTTTGGCGTGCGCGAGCACCTGGGCCACGGCACAGGAGGCGGCGCGCGTCTCGGGGGTGTCGGCGCGGCTGGTAAGCACGATGGGGACCTTGGCTCCCAGCACGATGCCAGCCATCAGGGCATTGGCGAGGTATTCGAGCTGTTTGGCCACCATGTTGCCGGCTTCCAGGTCGGGCACGACGAGGATGTCTGCATTGCCCGCTACCGCCGAGCGGATGCCCTTGATGCGGGCGGCGACCTGCGAGACGGCGTTGTCGAACGCGAGCGGCCCGTCGAGCAGCCCACCTTTGATCTGTCCCCGGTCGGCCATCTTGCACAGGGCGGCGGCGTCGATCGTCGAGCGGATCTTCGAGGTGACGGTCTCCACCGCCGAGAGAATGGCGACTTTCGGCTCGGCGATACCCAGCGCATGGGCGAGGTCGATGGCATTTTGCACGATGTCGACTTTCTCTTCCAGCGTGGGCTCGATGTTGACGGCGGCGTCGGTGATCATCAGCGGCCGGGGATAGGTGGGCACGTCGGCGAGGAAGACATGGCTGATGCGCCGCGCGGTGCGCAGCCCTTTTTCCTTGTCCACCACCGCCGACATGAGCTCGTCGGTGTGCAGCGACCCTTTCATGAGGGCCTCCGCCTTGCCTTCGCGGCACAGCTGCACGGCGACTTCCGCCGATGCGTGCGAGTGCGGCGTATCGACGATCTGCAGGCCGGAGAGGTCGGCGCCGAGCGCCTGCGCCGCCGCGAGGATCTTCGCCTCGGGCCCGACGAGGATGGGGCGGATGATGCCGGCCTGCATCGCCTCGAGCGCTCCGCCCAGCGAGGGT
>JAQUGB010000095.1 GCA_028684345.1 Tepidiphilus sp.
TGTAGAAGCGCGCGATGCGCTGGGCGATGACGCGGGCGATCTGCGCCGGCGTGAGCTCGCCGGCCGCGGGCAGCAGCCATTGGCCGTGGTCTACCGTTCCGTCCGGGCGCAGGATGTGGGCCCATTCACCTTTCTCGTCGAACTTGCCGATCACGCGCGGCCGCACGTCCTCGCGCCAGTTGTAGAGCTCCTCCTTGAGCTGGTATTCGATGAGCTGGCGTTTCTCCTCGACGACGAGGATCTCTTCGAGCCCTTCGGCGAAACGGCGCACCCCTTCGGCTTCGAGCGGCCAGACCATGCCGACCTTGTAGACGCGCAGGCCGATCTGCGCGGCGAGCGTCTCGTCGATGCCCAGATCGTCGAGCGCCTGGCGCACGTCCAGATAGGCCTTGCCGGAGGTGATGATGCCCAGGCGCGGCTGCGGCGAATCGATGACCACGCGATTGAGCCCGTTGGCGCGGCAGTAGGCGAGCGCGGCATAGAGCTTGTGGTGCAGCAGCCGTTTTTCTTGCACCAGCGGCGGATCGGGCCAGCGGATGTTGAGGCCGTCGGGCGGCAGGGGAAAATCGTCGGGGATGCGGGTTTCGATGCGAAACGGATCGACGTCGATCGAGGCCGAAGTCTCCACCGTGTCGGCGAGCGCCTTGAAGGCCACCCAGCAGCCGCAGTAGCGCGACAGGGCGTAACCGTGGAGGCCCAGGTCGAGGTATTCCTGCACGCCGGCCGGTGCGAGCACCGGCATCATCAGCGCCTTGAAGACGTGATCCGTCTGGTGCGGCAGCGTGGAGGACTTGGCGGCATGGTCGTCGCCAGCCACGGCCAGCACGCCGCCGAAGCGCGAGGTGCCGGCGGCGTTGGCGTGGCGGAAGACGTCGCCGCATCGGTCCACCCCCGGCCCCTTGCCGTACCACATGGCGAAGACGCCGTCGTATTTGGCTCCGGGGAAGAGCCCCACCTGCTGCGTTCCCCAGACGGCGGTGGCGGCGAGGTCTTCGTTGACGCCGGGCTGGAAGACGATGTGGTGCGAGCGCAAGTGTTCCTTGGCGCGCCACAGGGTCTGATCGAGCCCGCCCAGAGGCGAGCCGCGATAGCCGGAGACGAACCCGGCGGTGTTGAGCCCGGCGGCTGCGTCGCGTTCGCGCTGGATGAGCAGCAGACGCACGAGCGCCTGGTAGCCGGTGAGATAGACGCGCCCGGTGACGCGATAGCGGTCGTCGAGCGAGGCGAGGGGGGCGGCCACGGCGGGCGCGCCGGCAGGGGTGCTGGCCATCGGTGTCTCCTCCTTTCATCCGCCGGGCTCGCTCGTGGCGAGTCGGCAGGGATTCATGCGGTCGGGCGCGGGTAGGCGCCTCTTCTCCGCTTCAGCTTAGTCGAGGAGTAAGCCTAGTGCCAAATGGTCGCTTGCGGCAGTCGGGTAAACCCTGAAGGGTTTACTCGCGGTGATAGGGATGCCCGGCCGTCAGACTCCAGGCGCGATAGAGCGCTTCGATGAGCACGACGCGGGCGAGCGCGTGCGGCAGTGTCAGGCTGGAGAGGCGCACGGTTTCGTCGGTGGCCTGCAGCAGCGCGGGATCGAGCCCGTCGGGCCCGCCGATGAGGAGCGCCACGTCGCGTCCGTCCCGGCGCCAGGACTGGAGCCGATCGGCGAGCTGCTTCGTATCGAGGTCGGAGCCATGCTCGTCGAGCGCAACGAGGCGTGCCCCGGTAGGAATCTGTGCGCGCAGCCGTTCGGCTTCGCGGCGCTTGAGTTCGGGTATCGGTTTACCGCCGGCGCGCGGCTCGGCTTTCACTTCGACGATCGCCAGCGGCAGATCGGGCGGAAAGCGCCGCGCGTATTCGGCGCAGGCGGACTCGGCCCAAGCGGGTAGGCGCGTACCCACCGCAAGCAGGGTGAGCTTCATCGTGCGTCGTTCAGGCGCCGTGGCGGGCGGCGGCGCCGTGCTGCCACAGGTCTTCGAGGCGATAGTAGGCGCGCACGGCCGGCTGCATGACGTGCACGACGACCGATCCGAGATCGACGAGCACCCATTCGCCCAGCGCCTCGCCCTCGACGCCGACGATGGGGATGCCGGCCTCCTTGGCGCGCTGGATCACGCGTTGGGCGAGCGCCTTCGTTTGGCGCGTGGACTGGGCGCTGGCGACGATGACGCGATCGAAGAGCGGCGAGAGTTCGTGCGTGTCGAACACGCGGATGTCCTCGCCCTTGACGTCCTCGAGGGCGTCGACAGAGAGCGCGGCGATGGCTTCGGCATCGAGCAGGGTATCGGTGGCAGTCATGGGGTTCGAGAGTCTCCTTGGTACAGCGAATGGGTGGCGATGTAGCGCAGCACTGCTTCGGGCAAGAGATAGCGGGCGCTGCGCCCCTCGTGCAGCAGGCGGCGGATCGTCGTGGCCGAGATGGCGAGCGGCGTGTTGCGGAAGAATCCGACGAGGCCGGCCGGTGTCTCGGCGAGGCGCGCGAGCTTCGGCGCACGCCGCACGGCGAGTACCTCCTGCAGCGCCGGCGGCAAGCCGGCACCGGGCTCCGGCGGATCGTCTTCGGGCGGCTCGCTGCCCCAGGGCGGCGGAAAATCCGGCCGCATGGCCACGAGTACGTGGGCCAGTTCGAAGAGCCGCTGCCACCGATGCCACGAGGGCAGGCCGAAGAAGGCATCGGCGCCGAGAATCAGCACGAGCGGCCGATGTGGACCGTAGCGGCGACGCAAGGTTTCCAGGGTGATGACGGTGTAGCTCTTGCCGCTGCGGCGCAGTTCCAGGTCGTCGGCGCGAAAGGCGGAATGGCCACGGAGGGCGCAACGCACCATGCCGAGCCGATGGATGGCGGGAGTACCCGGCGCGGGCCGATGCGGAGGGTCTCCTGCCGGAATGAAGAGCACGCGCTCGAGGGCGAGCGCTTCGCGCGCCTCTTCGGCGAGCCGCAGGTGGCCGTAGTGGATCGGGTCGAAGGTGCCGCCGAGGATGCCGATCGGCCGCAGCGGGGCGTTAGCGGGGGCCGAAGACATCGCGTACTTGCAAGTAGAGCCCGGCGAAGAGCGTCGGCACGAGTACCAGCGGCAGCAGGAACAGGGCGATGCCGAGCGCGTAGGGATGGATGAGTGCGGCCAGAAAGGATAACGCGAGCACCAGGGCGAAAACGACGGCTGCAATGCCAAAGGCATAAGCAAGAAAGGCCCGCCAATTGCGTAGCGTGGCATAGAAACTGAAGAAGAGCGCCTTGGGCCAAGGTTGCCGGTGCCAGGCGACCAGGGCCGGGGCGAACCAGTAGGCCATGGTCACCGGCAGCGCTATCGCGAGCCAGACGAGCAGCGGCCACAGGAGCTGGGGCTCGCTCTCGAGCGAGGCGGGATCGATCGTGCCGCGATACAGCCCGAGCATCAGGCCGCCGTCGACGAGGATCGTGGCGAGTACGGCGAGCAGGTTTCCCGCCAGCTGAAAAGCACCCAGCGCGGCGAGCGAGCGCCACGGCCCACGAAAACCGGCGAAGAGCACTTCTGGTCCCGGGCGGCGTCCGCTCTCGGCAGCGGACATGCCCTCGAGCACCCCGATCGAAAGGATGGGCATGAGCAGCGCTGCGAGAAACTGACCGAGGTAGGGCAGGCTCGAGGCGAGCAACAGCAGCAGGACGTAGGCGAAGCTCACGTAACTCGTGAGCGCCGGTGCGCGGCGCCACAGCGCGAACCCGTCGGCGATCCAGCGCCAGCCGTGCGAATACCCTAGGATGTGGGCGTGCATGCGGAGCCGGCGCTCACCAGGACTTGAGGATCCACATCGGCACGGAGAGCTCCGGCGTGCCGTCGAAGCGCTCCATCACGCCGTTGCCGGTGCGATCGATCAGATAGTAGGGCGTGCCCCCACGGGCCGGTACGACCTTGATCATATAGACGCGCCCGCCGATGCGGTATTCGGTGATTTCGTCTTCGCCTTCCCTGCGGATCGTTACCTGAGGTTCGAGCAGGTCCTCTTCGGTGATCGGCCCGGGCAGCGGCGGCGGCTCCGGGATCGGTTCGAGGGGCGGGCGCGAGGATTGCTGCGCCCAAGCCGTACCGGCCAAGAGCAAGGAGGCGAACAAGAAAGGGCGAAGACGGGGTTTCATGGATACGATTCCGACGGGGAGGCTTCTTGCCGGCATTCTACAATAGCGAGGGGCGGACTCGCCCTTTTCCGTTACGTTTTCAGAGGTTGAGCATCAGTTCGCGTTCGGTGGGCAAGGGCTCGAAACCGCGGCTTTCGTAGTACTTGAAGATCGCCTCGACGATCTCGTCGGGATCCTCGATGATCTGCACGATGTCGAGGTCTTCCGGGTTGATCATCCCTTCGCCCACGAGCCGCTCGCGCATCCAGTCGAACAGACCTTCCCAGAATGGGCGATGGACGAGGATCACGGGGATGCATCGGCTTTTTCCCGTCTGGATGAGGGTCATCGCTTCGAACAGCTCGTCGAGGGTGCCGAATCCGCCGGGCATGACGACGTAGGCCGAGGCGAACTTCACGAACATGTACTTGCGCGCGAAGAAGTGCCGGAACGTCTGCGAGATGTCCTGGTAGGGGTTGGCGTGCTGCTCGTGCGGCAGCTGGATGTTGAGCCCCACCGAGGGGCTCTTGCCGAAGTAGGCGCCTTTGTTGGCCGCTTCCATCACACCCGGCCCGCCGCCGGAGATGACGGTGAAACCGGCGTCCGAGAGTTTGCGCGCGATGCGCTCGGCGAGCAGGTAATAGGGATGGTCGGGGACGACGCGGGCGCTGCCGAAGATGCTCACCGCCGGGCGGATGGCGGCGAGCCGTTCGGTGCCCTCGACGAATTCGGCCATGATGCCGAAGATGCGCCAGGATTCGCGTCCGTTGTACTGGATGTCCTTGGGGTCGACGACCGGGTTGGGGAGTTTGTCGTGCAGCGGCATGGTCTTCCTTTCGTCGTGCGCCGAACCGCGGTATAGTTGCCCGTTTGCAAGCTTCTGTGAGAGACGCCATGACGACGCGTCTGCTGCTCGTCGACGGTTCGAGCTATCTTTATCGAGCGTATCACGCTTTGCCCGATCTGCGTACCTCGCGCGGCGAGCCCACCGGCGCCATCCGGGGGGTGCTGTCGATGCTGCGGCGTCTGGCGCAGGAATTCCCCGCGCCTTATCGTGCCTGCGTGTTCGACGCGCCGGGCAAAACCTTTCGCGACGAGTGGTATCCCCAGTACAAGGCGCAACGTCCCGAAATGCCCGAGGACCTCGCCGCGCAGATTCCCGTGCTGCACGAGGCGATCGAGGCCGAGGGTTGGCCGCTCCTCGTGATCCCGGGGGTGGAAGCCGACGACGTGATCGGCACGCTCACCCGTCAGGCGCTGGCGCGCGGCTGGGAGGTGGTGATCTCCACCGGCGACAAGGACCTCACCCAGCTCGTCGGCCCGCGGGTGCTGTGGGTCGACACCATGCGCGGCGAGAAGCTCGACGCCAAGGGTGTGGAGGAGAAGTTCGGCGTGCCGCCCGAGCGCATCGTCGATTACCTGGCGCTGGTGGGCGATGCGGTCGACAACGTCCCCGGCGTGGCCGGCTGCGGTCCCAAGACGGCGGCGAAGTGGCTGCAGCAGTACGGTTCGCTCGAAACGCTGCTCGCGCACGCCGACGAGGTCAAGGGAAAGGTGGGGGAGAATCTGCGCGCGGCGCGCGACTTCCTGCCGCTGGCAAGAAAGCTCCTGACGGTGCGCTGCGACCTCGATCTGCCGGTGCGGCTCGACGACCTGCAGGCGCGTCCGCCGCAGCGCGAGAAACTCCTCGCGCTCTACGAACGGCTCGAATTCCAGACGTGGCTGAACGAACTGCGGGCGCAGGGGGTCGAGGCTGCGGCCACGCCGGGCAGCGATGATGGGTTCGAATCGCCGTCGCAAGCTGCGGCGCGGCGTTCGGCCTACGCCTGCATCACCGACTGGGACGAATTCGAGCGCTGGCTCGACGAGATCGGGCGCCATGCCCACGTGGCTTTCGACACCGAAACGACCAGCCTGGATGCGCGCAACGCTTCCCTCGTCGGGGTCTCCTTCGCCGTGGGGCCCGGGCGGGCGTGCTACATTCCGCTCGCGCATCGCGGGCTCGAGGTCGGGCCGCAGCTGCCGCGCGAGGAAGTGCTGCGCCGGCTCGCGCCCTGGTTTGCCACGGCCGAGGGCAAGGTGGCGCAGAACGCGAAGTACGACTGGCATGTGCTCGCGGCGCACGGGGCGGAGCCGGGTGGGACCATCGACGACACGATGTTGATGTCCTATGTGCTCGAAAGCGACGCCCAGCACGACCTCGATCGCCTCAGCCGCCGCTGGCTTTCGCTCGAACCGCTCACCTACGCCGAGCTGTGCGGCAGCGGCAAGAAACAGATCGGCTTCGACGAAGTGCCGCCGGCGCGCGCGGCGGCCTATGCCGCCGAGGACGCGGACCTCACTTGGCGGCTCTTCGAGGTGCTCTCGGCCAAACTCGCTGCCGAACCCAGGCTCGAGCGCGTCTATCGCGACATCGAGCGCCCGCTCGTGCCGGTGCTGGTGGCCATGGAGCGCGCCGGCGTGGCGATCGATCCCAAGGTGCTCGCGGCGCAGTCCCGCGAGTTCGAGACCCAGCTGCGTGTGCTCGAGCAGAAAGCCCATGAACTGGCGGGGCGGGCATTCAATCTCGCCTCGCCCAAGCAGGTCGCCGAACTCCTGTTTGGCGAGCTGGGCCTGAAAGCGGCCAAGAAGACCGCCGGGGGTCAGGCTTCGACCAGCGAGGAAGTGCTCGAACGCCTGGCGCACGAGCATCCCATCGTCGAGGTGCTGCTGCAGCACCG
>JAQUGB010000096.1 GCA_028684345.1 Tepidiphilus sp.
CCGGGGCAGGTGATCACCGCCGAGGTCGTCGGCATCGACGACAACTTCGTGATCGTCAATGCCGGCCTGAAGTCCGAGAGCTACATCCCCAAAGAAGAATTCATGAACGACCGCGGCGAGCTCGAAGTCAAGGTCGGCGACTTCGTGCACGTGGCGATCGAGGCCCTGGAAGACGGCTACGGCGAAACGCGCCTGTCGCGCGAGAAGGCCAAGCGTCTGGAGGCTTGGACCGAGCTCGAACAGGCTTTCGAGGAAGGTCGAATCATCAAGGGCATGGTCACCGGCCGCGTCAAGGGTGGCCTCACCGTCATGGTCAACGGGCTGCGTGCCTTCCTGCCCGGCTCCCTCGTCGACATTCGCCCGATGAAGGACACCACCCCGATCGAGGGCAAAGAGCTCGAGTTCAAGGTTATCAAAATCGATCGTAAGCGCAACAACATCGTCGTGTCGCGCCGCGCCGTGCTCGAAGAGACCATGGGCGAGGATCGCGAAAAACTCCTCGAGTCCCTGCAAGAGGGCTCCATCGTCAAGGGCGTGGTCAAGAACATCACCGATTACGGTGCCTTCGTCGACCTCGGTGGCATCGACGGCCTGCTGCACATCACCGATCTCGCCTGGCGGCGCGTGCGCCATCCCTCCGAAGTCGTCAACGTCGGCGACGAGCTCGAGGCCAAAGTGCTCAAGTTCGACCGCGAGAAGATGCGCGTCTCCCTGGGTCTGAAACAGCTCGGCGAGGATCCCTGGGTCGGCATCTCCCGCCGCTATCCGGCCGGCACGCGCCTGTTCGGCAAGGTCACCAACCTCACCGACTACGGCGCCTTCGTCGAGATCGAGCCGGGTATCGAGGGTCTGGTGCACGTCTCCGAGATGGACTGGACCAACAAGAACATCCATCCGAGCAAGGTCGTGCAGGTCGGCGACGAAGTCGAAGTGATGATTCTCGAGATCGACGAAGATCGTCGTCGCATTTCGCTCGGCATGAAACAGTGCCAGCCCAACCCCTGGGAAGAGTTTGCTCAGAACCACAAGAAAGGCGACAAGGTTCGCGGCCAGATCAAGTCGATCACCGACTTCGGCGTTTTCATCGGCCTGGATGGCGGCATCGATGGCCTGGTGCACCTCTCCGACCTCTCCTGGACCGAACCGGGCGAGACAGCCGTGCGCCGCTACAAGAAAGGTGACGAAGTGGAGGCCGTGGTGCTCGCCGTCGACGTCGAGCGCGAGCGCATCTCGCTCGGCATCAAGCAGCTCGAGGGCGACCCGTTCACCAACTACATCGCCACGCACGAGAAGGGCTCCGTGGTCACCGGGACCGTCAAGTCGGTCGAACCCAAAGGTGCCGTGATCCAGCTCGACGACGAGGTCGAAGGCTATCTGCGCGCCTCCGAAGCGGCGGCGCATCGCGTCGACGATCTCACTCAGCTCCTGCACGAAGGGCAGCAGGTGGAAGTGGCCATCGTCAACGTCGATCGCAAGAACCGCAGCATCAACCTGTCGATCCGAGCGAAGGAGCAGGCCGAGCAGGCCGAGGCGCTCAATCGGCTGGCGGGTGAAGGTGCCTCCGCCAGTGGCACGACTAGCCTCGGTGCGTTGCTCAAAGCCAAACTCAACGAACAGAAACAGTCGTGAGTGACCTGCGGCCATGACCCGTTCCGAACTGATCGAACGGCTGGCCGCGCGCTTTTCGCAGCTGCCGCCGAAAGACGTAGAAATCGCGGTCAAGATGATCTTGCAGGCAATGAGCGAGACGCTCGTTGCCAACGGGCGCATCGAAATCCGTGGTTTTGGTAGCTTTACGCTCACGTACCGTCCTCCGCGTATGGGGCGCAATCCGAAAACCGGTTTGCCCGTGCCGGTTCCTGGGAAGTACGTTCCGCATTTCAAGGCGGGCAAAGAGCTGCGCGAGCGCGTGGATCGGCACAAGGAGCCAGAGCCGGCGGCAGTGTGTTGAGGGCGCCCTCGAATCACCTGCCGTGCGGCCCCGTGGCGGCGGTTTTTGAAGCCCTCTCGAGTGCTCGGCGCTCATCCCGATGGAAGCGGCCCTCGCGGGCCGCTTCTTTTTTTTCGTTTGGCTTGGGATAATCCTACGATGCGGAACGCAGAGTTCCGCCAACCCATGAGGAAAAGAGATGCGGATCTTTGTCTGGGTGCTCCGGCTCGTCATCTTTGCCGTGTTCGTCGCCTTTGCGGCACAAAATCATGTGCCGGTGACGCTGAAGTGGTTTGGTCAAGAATGGCAGGCCCCGCTCGCCGTCGTCCTGCTCGCGACGGCCCTGGTGGGAATCCTGCTCGGTCTGAGCTTCACGGTCGGCACCCTCGTGCGCCAGAGATGGACGCTGTCGCGTCTGCGTCGCCGGCTTGAAGCGACGGAGCGCGTGAGCGAATCCTCTGATCGTACCCTTCCCCCCGTATGAGCGAGCTCCAATTCTGGTGGTTGCTGCTCTTGCCCCTGTTCTTCGGCTTGGGGTGGGTGGCTGCGCGTATCGACATGCGCCAAGTCGTGCGTGCCTCGAGTCGCCTGCCGCGCATCTACCTCACCGGTCTCAATCATCTCCTGCACGACGAACTCGACCAGGCGATCGAGGCCTTTCTCTCGGCGGCGAGGGAGAATCCGGCCACGCTGGAGTTACAGTTGGCGCTGGCGGTGCTCTTTCGCCGACGGGGGGAGTTCGATCGAGCAATTCGCATTCACCAGGAATTGCTCGCACGCGAGGACCTGCCGGAAGATCGTCGCGGCGAGATTCTCGCAGAACTGGCGCTCGATTATCACAAGGCTGGTTTCTTCGACCGTGCCGAAGAGCTTTACGCGGCACTTCAACAGACCGCGCGCAAGCATTGGGCACTTGCCCAGCTGCTCGAGATTTATCAGGTCGAAAAGGATTGGCGCAAATGCATCGAGGTGGTAGAGCGTCTGGTGCGGGACGATAGTCCCGTCTGGCGAGTCCGACTCATCCATTACCACTGCGAACTCGCGGCGCTCGCGCTCACGGCCGAGCGCTGGGAAGAGGCCGCCAGACACATCGAGCAGGCACGCGCGCTCGATCGGCACGCCGTTCGCCCAATCCTGCTCGAAGGGGAACGGCATTTCCTACAGGGGCGGTTCGAGGTGGCATTCGAAGAATGGCTCACGCTCGAGCGCATCGCCATAGAGCATTTGCCGCTGGCGGCCGACCGGCTCATGGCGGTGGCCGAGCGCTGCGCCTGGCAGGTGAAACTCTTGCATCGTATGCATCAATGGCTGCACCGGCATCCCCAGCTCGATTTGGTCGACCATTACGTGGAGTTCGAGTCACGTCATGGGGATGTGGCGCGCGCCCTGCGTCTGCTGCAATGGATGTTACGCCAGCAGCCCAGCCTCATCGTGCTCGACGAATACTTGCTCTTGGTGGCGCGGCAGGTCGAACCCGCCTGGGTCGCCGACGTCGAACACGTGCGCGAAGTGGTACACGGTTACGTACAACGGCTGGCGCGCTACCGATGCGCCCAATGTGGTTTCAAGGCACGGCGGCATCTGTGGCGCTGTCCTGCCTGTAGCCAATGGGAGACGTTCGGCCCGGCGCGCGTCATCGAGATCGACGCGATCGCCGGTCATTGAGAGGAAGGTGCGATGTTCGAGACGATAGAATCCTGGGTAGGGAAGACTCCGCTCGTGCGCTTGCAGCGTTTGGGTGCAGGGCGGAACAACGTCCTGCTCGCCAAGCTCGAGGGCAACAATCCCGCCGGTTCGGTGAAGGATCGCCCGGCGCTGGCCATGATCCGCGGCGCCGAAGCCCGTGGCCAGATCAAGCCGGGCGATACGCTCATCGAGGCCACCAGCGGCAACACGGGCATCGCGCTCGCGATGGTGGCGGCGATCCGGGGCTATCGCCTGATCCTGGTGATGCCGGAAAACCAGAGCGTCGAGCGGCGCCAGATCATGAAAGCCTATGGGGCCGAACTCGTACTCACGCCCAAGAGTGGTGGGATGGAACTCGCCCGCGACGTCGCCGAGCAGATGCAGCGTGAGGGCAAAGGGGTCATCCTCGACCAATTTTCCAATCCCGACAACCCCCGCGCGCACTATGAGAATACCGGCCCCGAGCTGTGGGAACAAACGGCAGGGCGTATCACCCATTTCGTCTCCAGCATGGGCACGACGGGCACCCTCATGGGCGTGGCGCGCTACCTCAAGGAAAGGAATCCTGCCATCGTCACCGTCGGCTGCCAGCCGGAAGAAGGGTCGCAGATCCCGGGGATTCGCAAGTGGCCGCCGGAATACCTGCCGCAGATCTATCGTCCGGAACTCGTCGATCGCATCGAGCCCATCTCCCAGGCCGAGGCCGAGGAAATGGCGCGGCGGCTGGCACGCGAGGAAGGGATCTTCGCCGGCATCTCCTCGGGCGGGGCACTGGCCGCGGCGCTTCGGGTGGCCGCCGGCGTGCGCGACGCCGTCATCGTCTTCGTCGTGTGCGATCGCGGCGATCGTTATCTTTCCACCGGCGTTTTTCCCGCCTGACGATGAGCGCCCCGACTCTGGCCTTCGATCTCGAGACGATTCCCGATGTGGCGGCGTTGCGGCTGCTCCACGAGCTTCCGGAATCCCTGCCCGACGAGGAAGTGGTGGAATATGCCGCCCAACGGCAGCGTGCCCGCAGCGGCAACGACTTCCTGCCGCATCACCTCCAGCGCATCGTCACGCTCGCCGGCGTGTGGGACAATGGGCGCGAGGTGAAGGTGTTTTCGCTGGCCGCGCCGGAGCTCGAAGAGGCCGAGATCCTGCGACAGTTCTTCGCTGCCATCGACAAGAAGCGTCCCCAGCTCGTGACCTGGAACGGCGGAGGATTCGACCTGCCGGTGCTGCACTACCGCAGCCTGTTGCACGGCGTGCAGGCGATCGCCTACTGGGAAGTCGGCGAGCGGGAGGCAGAATACCGCTACAACAACTATCTCGGACGATTCCATTGGCGCCACCTCGATCTGATGGACGTGCTCTCAGGCTATCAGGCGCGCGCCACCGCGCCGCTCGACCAGATCGCGCGGCTGCTCGGTTTTCCCGGCAAGCTGGGCATGGACGGCGGCCAGGTGTGGGGCGCATGGTGCCGCGGCGAAGCCACGGCGATCCGGGCCTATTGTGAGACCGATGCCGTCAATACCCATCTCGTCTTCCTGCGTTTCCAATGGTTGCGCGGCAAGCTCGGCAAGGGGGGGCTGAACTCCGCGCTCGAGCGCCTGCGCGGGCATCTCGAACAACTTCCCGGCGCGCACTGGCGCGAATTCCTCGCGCAGTGGCCCCCGGCCACCGACTGAATGTCTGGACACCCGAAGAGCCGTCGTGAGCGGCTACGAGGTCTGCTGCCGGGAGAATAAAAGTGTGGTCGGTTTATTCGTTCGCTACTTCGCGACGCAATGGGCTGTTGTCAACAAATAGAACTGTCCGGTTTCGTAGCACATAAACTGTCCGCTTTTCCGGGCCGGGGAGGGAAGGCGTGAAGGGCGTAGCCCGGAGCGCCTTCCCTCCCCGGCAGGCGCCGCGGCGGACCTACGCGACAACCTGCAGTTCGGGGGTTTGCAGCTGACCGTCAGCCGTGTAGCGCGCGAGCCTTCTCGGGCCATGGAAGATCGCCAGCCGCCCGTCCAGGTAGCGATGCACCCGTACCTTGACCTTCACGTAGTGCATGCGATAGCGATCCGGCGGGATTTGCAACTTCAGCCCCTCGAAAGCGACACAATTGTCCTTGCCCACCACCCGCTCGTATTGCTCGCACAGGAAGTCGTCGAGCTCATCCCCGATCCAGGCCACGAAGGCCGATCCTTCCTCCTGTGCCGGCTGCATGAACTCGGCGTTGAACGCGGGCAGATAGACTTCCTTCAAGTAGCGATTGGCCGCCGCCATGTCGGTGATCCCGGCCGCTGCCAGCTCCTTGGGCAGCCGGTCCTGATGCGTGCGAAACATCCGCTCCGAGCGCCCTCGCGCCTCCGGAGAATAGGCCGGGATCATCTCGATGCCCAGTCGCGCCATGGCCTGCCCGAACTGGGTGAGATGGACCTTGTCCACCTTGCCGCCCGCCTGCGGCGTATGCCAGTAGTGACTGCCCCGATCGGTGTAGAGCGCAGAGAACAGGCCCCGCGCCTCGATCACTTCCTTGACACCGCGCAATGAGGAGGCCGTCCCCTCCTCCTCGACGAAGAACATCGAGTAGTGCTCGTTGGTGGCATCATCCATGGTGACGATCAAATCCCAATACTGTCCAGGCACCCATTCGTGCCGCGAGCCGTCCTGATGCAACAGCATCCCCGGCCAGGCGGCGCGCTCCCGCCGCTTGCGGTGCTTGCCCCGGCCCGGGGCCTTCTCGACCACCCCGGCCTCCTGTAACCGGTTCTTCACCCAGGTGTAGCTGCGCTTGCCGCCCTCGCGCTGGTACCAGGCGTGAAAGTGCTTGACGTTCCAGCCCATATGCCGACTACGGTAGCGCTCCACCAGCGCCATCACTTCATCGACCGGCGCCTTGCGGTGCGAGACCTGCCTCAGACGCCGGTCAACCAGGCCCTCCAACCCCTCCTCTTCGTAGCGGGCAATGTAGCGCCGAAATGTCCGGTCACACACCCCCAGGAGCCTGGCCGCCTCTTCCTGCGTCAGCCGACCCGACTGCCAGCCCTCGTACGCTTCCTCAAACCGCATCTTCCGTACCTCCTGTAGCAACTGCGTCCGTCTCATTAGGCACCTCCTTCCATAC
>JAQUGB010000005.1:0-17577 GCA_028684345.1 Tepidiphilus sp.
GGCTTTCGTCAGACGTGCACCGTCGTAGCCGTCGAGCACGGCGGCGAGCACCATGAGGGCGTAAGGATCCCGGTCGGCCTCCAGATCGCGCAGCGGCGGTACTTTCCAGGCGAGCCTCATGCTGGAGAGTTCCGTCGGCCCTTGCACGACCGCATGGCGGCGGCCATGCTGCGGGGTCTCGTCGAGGAACGGCCGCTCGGGCACGGGACGGGCGCCGATCGCGCCATAGTGCCGTTGTGCCAAAGCGTAGACTTCGCCCGCGTTGACGTCGCCCACCACCACCAGCCGGGCATTGTTGGGTGCGTACCAGCTACGGTACCACTGTTGCACGTCTTCGAGTCTGAGCCGTTCGAGGTCGGTGGGCCAGCCGATGATAGGGTTGCGATAGGGATGTGACCAAAAAACGGTAGCCATTAGGGCTTCATGGCCGAGCGCTTCGGGCACGTCGTCGGTGCGCAAGCGACGCTCTTCACGCACGACCTCGCGCTCCTTGACGAATTCATCGGGGTCGAAGACGAGATGCTCCATCCGGTCCGCCTCGAGCGCCATCACTTCGCCCAGCGCTTCGGGTGGAATCTGCTGGAAATAAGCGGTGTAGTCGCGGCTGGTGAATGCGTTGTCTCGCCCGCCGAGCTCGGCCACACGCCGGCTGAATTCTCCCGGTCCCACCGAGGGGGTGCCTTTGAACATCATGTGTTCGAATACGTGGGCTACGCCCGTCTTGCCCGCCGGCTCATCGATGGCACCCACGTCGTACCACACCATGTGCACCACGGAGGGGGCCCGGTGGTCTTCGACGACGATGAGTTCCATCCCGTTGTCTAGGCGAAAGATTTTGGTCTCGGCGTTCGCTGTCGTGGCGACGAGCACGGCAATGCAAACGAACAGCACGGAGAAGAACGACCACGACCAGGGGAACGTCCGGCGAGCGGAGGGATCGAATCGCATCTGCTAGAATCCTTTTCACCCATTGGGTGAGCAAACGCTGAAGAAACCATTGTACCCATAATTTTTTGGCGATGTCCGGGATGAATTCCCGGAGGGTCGCGCCAAGGTGGCAGACAACCTCTATGTTCGGTTTGTTCAAACGCAAGAAAACGGAGCCGGCACCTGCAGCGACGTCGCCGCAGGAGACGGCCGAAGACGGCACCTCGGCCGAGGCAATCCTCGACGTCCCGGCGGACGGGCTCGAGCACGAAACGACGGCCATGCCGACGCCCGGGCGGGTCGAAGGCGGGGCGAATCGTGCGCTACCGCAATCTGAGCCTTCGCGTACCGAGGCCCAAACGGCGGCTTTGGCCGATGAAGCCGAATCCGCCCCGCGCAAGCGTTCCTGGTCGGAGCGCCTCAAGGCGGGGCTCGCGCGTACGCGGCAGAATCTCTCGGGGCTTTTCGGGCGCAGGCGCATCGACGAGGAGCTCCTCGAAGAGATCGAGACCACCTTGCTGCTCGCCGACTGCGGCGTGGAGGCCACGCAATGGCTGATGGATGCCCTTCGTCGGCGCATCAAGAAAGATGGCCTGACCGACGCCGAACAGCTGCGCGACGTGATGGCCGAGCTGCTCACCGAGCTGCTCCTGCCCTTGCAGCAGCCGCTGGAGATCGAGGCGCACCAGCCCTTCATCATCATGGTGACGGGGGTCAATGGTGCAGGCAAGACCACGTCCATCGGCAAACTCGCCAAGTATTTCCAGTCGCAAGGGAAAACGGTACTGCTGGGGGCGGGGGACACGTTCCGTGCCGCCGCGCGCGAGCAGCTGGTGGTATGGGGTGAGCGCAACGGCGTACCGGTGATCGCGCAGGAACACGGCGACCCGGCGGCGGTGGCCTTCGACGCGGTGCAGGCGGCCAAGGCCCGGGGCGTAGACGTGGCCATCATCGACACGGCCGGGCGGCTTCCCACCCAGCTGCATCTCATGGACGAGATCGCCAAGGTGCGCCGCGTCATCGCCAAGGCCGAGCCGGGCGCACCGCACGAAGTGCTGCTCGTGCTCGATGCCAACATCGGCCAGAACGCCATCACCCAGGTCGAAGCCTTCGACAAGGCCGTCGGGCTCACCGGCCTCGTGCTCACCAAACTCGACGGCACGGCCAAGGGCGGCGTGATCGCGGCGATCGCCCGGCGTTGCCCCAAGCCGGTGCGTTTCATCGGCGTGGGCGAGGGCATCGACGATCTTCGTCCCTTCTCGGCCCGCGATTTCGTGGAGGCGTTGCTCGGGATCGAACGATGATCCGTTGCGAGAAACTCGCCAAGATCTATCCCGGTCCGGTGGCGGCGCTCGTCGATCTCGACCTCACCATTCCGGCGGGGCAGTTCCTGCTCGTCTGCGGCCATTCGGGGGCGGGCAAGACCACGCTCTTTCGCCTCATCGCCGGGCTGGAGACGCCGACCCACGGTAGCGTCTCGGTCAATGAGCACGACGTGGCGCGCCTGGGGCGAGGCGGTTTGCCTTATTACCGGCGCCGCTTCGGCCTGGTGCTCTCCGATGCGCCGCTCTTACCCCAGCGCACGGTGGCCGAGAACGTGGCGCTGCCGCTTTTGATCGCCGGGGTGTCGCGCCGCCAGGCGTTCGAACGCGTGGCGCTGGCGCTGGAGCGCGTCGGCCTTGCCGGCCGGGCGCACGAATTGCCGCCCACGCTCTCGGGCGGAGAACAGCAGCGGGCGGCGATCGCCCGCGCCGTGGTGCACCGTCCTTCGGTGGTCATCGCCGACGAACCCACCGCCCAGCTCGACCGCGACAACGCCGAGGAAGTGGTGCGGTTGTTGCGTGCCTTCCACGCGGCGGGGGTGACGATGATCATCGCCACGCACGACGAAGCGCTCTTTGCCAGCGTGGCGCAACGGCGCATCGTGCTCGCGAACGGCCGCCTGGTGGAGGATACGTGGTGAAACGGGGTTGGTGGGAAGGACAAACAGAAGCGCTGGGACGCGCCCTCACCCTCTTGGGCAGAGCGCCCCTGGTGACGGCGGTCGTCACGCTGGTGCTCGCCACGGCGCTCGCGTTGCCGGCGACGATGGCCTGGATCGGGGCCGGCGTGACCCAGTGGTTCGGGGGGCAGGGAACGGAGCCGCAGATCACGGTTTTTTTCCAACAGACGATCGATCGGGAGGAAGCGCTCGCGATAGTGCAGCGCTGGCGCGAGGACGAGGCGGTGGCGCGCGTCGTTTTCGTGCCGCGCGAGGCGGCGCTTGCCCGGCTGCTGCAGACCGATCTGGGCGAAGCGATCGAGACCCTGCCCGACAATCCCTTGCCCGATGCCATGACGGTGGTGCCTCGACGCTTTGCTCCGCAGGACGTGGCCCAGCTGCAGCAGCGACTCGCCGCCGAGGCAGGCATCGAGACGGTTCAGGTGGATACGGCTTGGGTCGAGCGGGTGCATGGACTGGCGCGCGCCGGCACGATGGTGGCAGCGGCGCTCGCGGCGTGGTTCGCCCTGGGAATGCTGGCGCAGACCTATCTGGCGATCCGGCTGCAGCTCGTCGCTGCGGCGCAGGAGATCTCCGTGCTGCGCGCCCTGGGCGCCACCGACGGCTACATCGGTCGGCCGTTTCGCTGGTTTGGCTGGTTGCAGGGGTTGCTCGCCGGCTGTGTCGGTGCCGCGCTCTGGGGCGGGCTCGTCGCCTGGCTCACACCGCCGTTCGACGAACTCGCCCGACTCTACGGACTCGGAGGATTCTTTCCGTTTCCCGTCTGGGCGGGAGGGGTGGCACTCGTTGCCGCCGGGGCGGTATTGGGGGCGCTCGGAGCTGAGATCTCGCTGCGTCAGTTTTTCCGGGCATCGGCCTAGCGGGCGCGCTGGCGCCCACATCCTTGAAACAAGGAGAATTCCGTGAGCCGTCTGTTTTCTTCGTTCCGCTTGGGGGCGCTGGAGCTGCCCAACCGCATCGTGATCGCGCCCATGTGCCAGTATTCGGCGCAGGAGGGGCATCCCAGTGATTGGCACCTTCTGCATTGGGGATCAATGGCGCTCTCGGGTGCGGGCATGCTCATCGTCGAGGCGACCGCCGTCACGCCCGAAGGGCGCATCACGCCGGGTTGTCTGGGGCTATGGTCTGACGCGCATGCCGAGTCGCTCGCCCGGTCGTTGGCACCCGTGCGTCGTCAAGGGGTGATACCGCTTGCCATCCAGCTATCCCATGCCGGGCGCAAGGCCTCGAGCCGGGTGCCGTGGGAAGGAGGCGCCCAGATTCCGGTGGAGGAGGGCGGTTGGCTCGCGCTCGCCCCTTGGCCCCTGCCGCACGCTCCGGGTGAGCTGCCGCCGCAGGAACTCGATGCAGCCGGTCTTGCCCGTATCCGTGAAGCCTTCGTCTCCGCCGCCCGGCGCGCCGTCGACTGCGGACTGCAGGCGATCGAGCTGCACATGGCCCACGGCTACCTGCTGCACGAATTCCTCTCGCCGCTCTCGAACCAGCGCACCGATGCGTACGGGGGATCGCAGGAAAACCGCATGCGTTTTCCTCTGGAAGTGTTCCGCGCCGTGCGTGAGGCGGTGCCGGAGCACATCCCCGTGGGCGTGCGCATCTCGGCCACCGACTGGGTCGAAGGCGGTTGGGATCTGGAGCAGAGCATCGCGCTCGCACAGGCGCTCGAACCTTTGGGCTGCGCATACATCCACGTCTCGAGCGGCGGCCTCTCGCCCCAGCAGAAGATCCCCGTGGCTCCGGGCTACCAGGTACCGTTCGCCGCGGCGATCCGGCGCGCCGTGAAGCACATGCCCGTGATCGCCGTCGGGCTCATCACCGAGCCGCAGCAGGCCGAGGCCATTCTTGCCGAAGAAAAAGCCGATCTGGTAGCGCTCGCGCGCATGATGGTGTGGGATCCGCGCTGGCCGTGGCACGCCGCCGCCGCGCTCGGAGCCACCGTCGAGGCCCCGCCGCAATACTGGCGCTGCCAGTCGCAACAGCACCGTGGCGTGTTCGGTGACGTGAAGATTGGACAGCGCTGAGGGCTGCACGGCGCGCCAACCCCGCAGGGAGATGAAGGAGGAAAATGGAGTGGATGAGTCGCTCGACATCACCCCGCTGGAGCGCGCCGTGGCCCGGCTGGAAGAGGGTTGGAGGCGATATCTGCAAGACCCCGACGACTTGCAGATTCGCGACGGGTTGATCCAGCGCTTCGAGTTCACTTACGAGCTCGCACACAAGACGCTCAAACGCTTTCTCCGGCTCACGTCTCCCACGCCGCAGCAATACGACGAGATGCCCTTTCAGGATTTGATCCGCGCCGGCAACGAGCGGGGGCTCCTGCGGGGAGAATGGCCCGACTGGCGGCGTTACCGCGAGATGCGCGCCAAGACCAGCCATGCGTACGACGAGAACGTCGCCCTCGAAGTGGTTCGAGGCATCCCCGAATTTCTCGAGGAAGTACGCCATCTGCGCGACCGGCTGCGGGAGCGCCTGTCATGAGCGAGATCGTCCCGCCGATCGACATTCGCCCGGAGCATTGGCGGATCGTGCGGGACATCCTGCAGCGCCATCTTCCGGGCGTCGAAGTCTGGGCGTTCGGCTCGCGCGCAAAGGGAACGGCAAGGAAGTATTCCGATCTGGATCTCGCCGTGATCACCGACCGACCTCTGCCGCTCGATCTCGGCGCCCGGTTGCGCGAAGCTTTTTCCGAGTCCGATTTGCCCTATCGCGTGGACGTGATCGATTGGGCGAGCACCGACGAGGCGTTTCGCCGCATCATCAAGCGGGAACGGGTGGTGGTGCAGCAGCAGGGGGGTGGGAGGTCTTTTGAACCGAAAACGGCGTTGGGGTGATGGTGGTGAAGGGCGGAGTCGAACCGCCGACCTACGGGTTATGAATCCGTCGCTCTAACCGTCTGAGCTACTTCACCATCGAGTCTGGTAATATACCGGTTTTTCCTTTCGGATGTCAAGGGTCCACAGGCACATGAAGAAAGTCTACATCCGCACGTTCGGATGCCAGATGAACGAGTACGACACGACCAAGATGTTCGACGTGCTCGCGGCGCGCTACGGCGCCGAACCCACCGACGATCCGCTCGAAGCCGACGTCATTCTCTTCAACACCTGCTCGGTGCGCGAGAAGGCGCAGGAGAAGGTCTTTCACGACCTGGGGCGGGTCAAGGAACTCAAGCGCCGTAACCCCGATCTCGTGATCGGTGTGGGCGGCTGCGTGGCGAGCCAGGAAGGGGATGCCATTGTGCGCCGCGCCCCTTACGTCGACGTCGTCTTCGGGCCGCAGACCCTGCACCGGCTGCCGGAGCTGATCGAAGCGCGTCGGCACCAGGATCGGCCGCAGGTCGATATCTCCTTTCCCGAGATCGAGAAGTTCGATGCGCTGCCCGAGCCGCGCGTCGAAGGGGCGAGCGCCTTCGTCTCCATCATGGAAGGCTGCTCCAAGTACTGCTCTTTCTGCATCGTTCCCTATACGCGAGGCGAGGAGATTTCCCGTCCGCTCGAAGACGTGCTCGTCGAAGTGGCCCAGCTCGCCGAACAGGGGGTCAAGGAAGTGACGCTGCTGGGGCAGAACGTCAACGCCTGGCGCGGACGTCTGTCGCGCGCAGGGGAAGAGGTGGGCGACTTCGCCTTTCTGCTGGAGTGTGTGGCCGAGATTCCCGGCATCGAGCGCATCCGCTACACGACCTCGCACCCGCGCGAAATGACTTCGCGCCTGATCGCCGCCTACGAGAAAATTCCCAAGCTCGTCAGCCACCTGCACCTGCCGGTGCAGTCCGGTTCCGACCGGGTGCTCGCGGCGATGAAACGCGGCTATACCGTGCTCGAATACAAATCCATCGTACGGCGGCTGCGGGCGGTGCGCCCCGACCTGTCGCTGTCGTCCGACTTCATCGTCGGTTTTCCCGGCGAGACCGAAGCCGACTTCGAAAAGACGCTGCGCCTCGTCGAGGAGCTGCAGTTCGACCATTCCTTCAGTTTCGTCTATAGCGCCCGGCCCGGTACGCCGGCGGCCGAACTTCCCGACCCGGTGCCGCAGGAGACCAAGCTCGCCTGGCTCGCCCGATTGCAGGCGCAACTCGAGGCGCAGGAGCGCGCCTTCAGTCAGGCCATGGTGGGGCGCACCGAGCGGGTGCTGGTTACGGGGCCCTCGAAGAAAGATCCGGCCTGGCTCGCCGGCCGTACCGAGAACAACCGCGTGGTCAATTTCCGTGGCGAACCCCGGCTCATGGGGCACTTCGTCGACGTGAAGATCACCGAGGCACTGCCGCACAGCCTGCGGGGGGAGGTGCTCGTCCGTGCGTCCTGAGATGCAGTACCTGGAGTGGGAAATCGAGCCGCTCGACAATGCGCGGCTCTCGAACCTGTGCGGAGTGCTCGACGAGAACCTGCGCCAGATCGAATCGGCGTTCGACGTGACGATCGCACGGCGTAGCGGCCATTTCACCCTGGCCGGGGCGCCGGCGCAGACGAGGCTCGCGCTCGACGTCCTGCAGCGCTTGTGGACTCGCGCAGGACAGGAACTCTCGCTCGACGACGTCCAGCTTGGCGTGGTCGAGCGTCTGAGCGACGCCAACGAGGCGATGGCCGAGGAAGGCGCGGTGCCGCGGCTGCGCACACGCAAGGGGGCGATCGGCGGGCGCACGCCGCGCCAGGTGGCCTATCTGCGCGCGATTCAGTCGCACGACATCACATTCGGCATCGGCCCGGCCGGCACCGGCAAGACCTATCTCGCCGTGGCGGCGGCTGTCGATGCCTTCGAGCGCGAACAGGTCGAGCGCATCGTGCTCACGCGCCCGGCGGTGGAGGCCGGCGAGCGGCTCGGTTTCCTGCCCGGCGATCTGGCGCAGAAGGTCGACCCGTACCTTCGCCCGCTCTACGACGCGCTCTACGATCTCTT
Organism: Tepidiphilus sp.; assembly: GCA_028684345.1. GTDB lineage: Bacteria > Pseudomonadota > Gammaproteobacteria > Burkholderiales > Rhodocyclaceae > Tepidiphilus. The sequence goes on from JAQUGB010000005.1 coordinate 7,823, forward strand.
CGGTTTCGAGCGCGTGGGCAAGCTCTTCGAGCGCGGCGCGATCGAGATCGCACCGCTCGCCTTCATGCGCGGGCGCACGCTCAATCATGCTTTCATCATTCTGGACGAGGCGCAGAACACCACGCCTGAGCAGATGAAGATGTTCCTGACGCGCATCGGCATCGGCTCCAAGGCGGTCATCACGGGCGATCTCACCCAGATCGACTTACCCCGTGGCACGAAGAGCGGTCTTGCGCAGGCGCGTGAGGTACTCGCCGAGGTACGCGGCATCGCGTTTACCCAGTTTCTCAAGGAAGACGTGGTGCGTCACCCCTTGGTGGCTCGCATCGTCGAGGCCTATGACCGTCACGGCAGCGAAGGAGGGGGGCGGTGAAGCGCCTGCGCCTGAGCTATCAGCGGGTCTGCTCCGCCGAAGTTCCGCCGCGCGCCGCGGTGCTGCGCTGGGCGCGTGCCGCCTTGCAGGGGGGCGAGGCGCAGGTGACGGTGCGTTTCGTCGACACGGAGGAAGGGCGCGAGTTGAACCAGCGTTTTCGCGGCAAAGATTACCCGACGAACGTACTTTCTTTCGTCTATGATGTGCCGGAAGAAGCTGGCTTGGTGGGGGATCTGGTGCTGTGCGCGCCCGTGGTGGCGCGCGAGGCCGCGGAGCAGGGCAAGCCGCTGGCGGCGCACTACGCGCACCTGATCGTGCATGGTATGCTGCACCTGCAAGGATATGACCACGAGGACGAGGCGCAGGCGGCCGAGATGGAGGCGCTCGAGCGCGACGTGCTCGGGCGGCTCGGTTTCCCCGACCCCTATGCCGACGAGGAGCGATGAAAGACGACGACGACCCTTCCCATCGTAGCTGGTGGGATCGACTGACGGCGTTCTGGGCGCGCGAACCGGAGACGCGCGAGGAATTGCTGGAAGTGCTGCGCTCGGCCTGCGAGCGCAATCTCTTCGACGCGGAGGCGCTTTCCATCATCGAGGGCGCTTTGGCGATCTCGGAGCTGCGCGTGCGCGACGTAATGGTGCCGCGCAGCCAGATGGACGTGATCCGCATCGACGACCCGATCGAGGAGATCGCCCGCTTCGCTGCGGAAACGAATCATTCGCGCTTTCCGGCGATCGGCGAGAGCAAGGACGACGTTCTCGGCATCTTCCTTGCCAAGGACCTGATCCGCTATTTCGCCGGCTTGCCGTTCGATCTGCGCGACAGCCTGCGCCCGGCCGTGTTCGTGCCGGAATCCAAACGGCTGGATCTCTTGCTGCGCGAGTTCCGCCGCCGCCGCAACCACATGGCCATCGTCGCCGACGAATACGGCGGAGTGAGCGGCCTGGTGACGATCGAAGACGTGCTCGAGCAGATCGTCGGCGAGATCGAAGACGAATACGACTTCGACGAGCCGGAAGACGCCATCCGGCTCGAAGCCGACGGCAGCTATCGCGTCAAGGCGACGATGGAGCTCATCGACTTCAACGAGGCGTTTGGGACCGAGTTCTCCGACGAGGAGAGCGACACCGTCGGCGGACTCGTGATCCATCGGCTCGGGCGCCTGCCGCAGCGCGGCGAACGCGTCGAGATCGACGGCTGGACTTTCGAGGTGCTGCGTGCCGACAGCCGCCGGCTGCACTGGCTGCGGGTGCGGCCACCGATCAAAGCGGACGGAGCGGTAGAAGCCGGGTGAGCATGACCGCCTGGCTGCCGCGCTTGGCCCTATGCGGCCATGTCCTGCCGATCTGGGCGGGGGTTCTCTTGCTTGCCGTAGCCGGAGCGAGCGCCCCCTGGGCCTTCGCCCCGACCGAGGCCTTCTGGTGGTTGCCGGTTGCGCTTCTTCCCCTCTTTCGCGCGTTTGCGAAAGCCAGTGCGCGGCAGGCCATGTTCGCGGCCTTTCTCTGGGCTTGGCCTTATTTCCTCGTGGGGGTGGGGTGGCTGTCGGTGGCGCTCGCGCGCTACGGCGGGCTTCCCTGGCCGGCGGCTTGGGCGGCAGTGGCCCTCTTTGCGGCCTATCTCGCCGCCTGGTGGGCCTTGGCGGCGGGTTTGGCCGTGCGCTGGTCTCCGTCAGGAAGTGCTTTCCGTCGGGCACTCTTTACGGCGGCGCTCTTCACCCTGGCCGAATGGACCCGTGGCTGGGCCTTCACCGGATTCCCCTGGCTCAGCCCCGGCCTGAGTCAGACGCCGCCCAGCCCTTTGGCGGGATTCTATCCGCTCGTGGGGGCGCTGGGGGTGGGCTTTCTTCTCTTCGCCCTTGCCGGGATCATCGCCTCCGGTGTGTCCTGGCGGCGCTGGCTGCCGCTCGTCGCCCTCGTGGCCGCGCTTGGCGGTGCATTGCGCGGCGTGGAATGGTCCCGGCCGGTGGGCGCGCCGCTTGCGCTGAGTCTGGTACAGCCGGCGATTCCCCAGGATCAGAAATGGGACGGGGCGCTGCTGGGGCGCCATCTCTGGCGCCAGGCCGAGCTGCTCGCCCAGACGCACGGCACGCTGGTGGTGCTACCGGAAACCTCCCTGCCACTGCTCGACGTGCAGATCCCCGACGAGTGGCGCCACCTCGTGGCGCAGGCCTTGGGCAAGGATCGCACCGTGCTCTATGGCGCCTTCACGCGCGATGAAGCAGGCGTCATCCACAATTCGGCGGTGGCGCAGGGCAGAGCCGCGCCCTTTTCCTATCACAAACGCCACCTCGTTCCGTTCGGCGAGTATTCGCCGCCGCTCTTCGGCTGGTTTTTTCGCGCCTTGTCGATCCCGATGTCGAACCAAGGCCCGGGAGAGCTCCTTCAGCCTTTCTTGCGCGTGGGAGAGACGGCTGCCGCCGTCGACATCTGCTACGAGAGCGCGTTTGCCGACCTCATCGCCGGCGACGTGCGCGCCGGTGCCACCTGGCTCCTCAACCTCTCCAACCTCGCGTGGTACGACCGCAGCGCGGCACAGGCTCAACACGCGCAGATCGGCAGGGTGCGCGCGCTGGAAACCGCTCGCCCGTGGGTACAAGCGACCAACACCGGCGTGAGCGGGGGGTTCGACGCCGACGGGCGAGTGCTGGCGGTTTTGCCCGAATGGCGTGAGTCGATCCTGGAATTGACGGTGCAGGGAAGGCGCGGCGAGACGCCCTTCGTGCGTTTCTACGGTGAGATGGGAACGATGGCGCTGCTGGTGCTTCTCACCGTTGCACTTCGCGGGAAGAACCTCCTCGGCTCGAGGGGGTAACCGAGGCAGGTACCGCGCAGCAGCTCGATACATGGATCGGTGTTCTGCAGGCATGAAAAAACCGGCTGCGAGAGCCGGTTTTTGGCGATGGTTGCGGGGGCAGGATTTGAACCTGCGACCTCCGGGTTATGAGCCCGACGAGCTACCGGACTGCTCTACCCCGCGATCGATAAAACCAATTATACCCGGTCCATGATGGAAGTCAAGCGATCGTTGCATTGCAAAGCGGCTAGTCCGTCATTCTGGTCGGTCCGTTCCAGCCAAGAGCACGGCCCATCGTATAATGCGCTGCCATGGTTGCTCGTTTCTTCGTTCCCGATCTCACGCCCGAGGCTGGCGCGCTGGTGTCGCTACCTGCGGAGGTGGCTCATCATGCCCTGCGCGTGCTGAGGTTACGCGCAGGCGCGCCCGTGGTGGTGTTCGATGGTCGGGGAGGAGAGTGGCGTGGGGTGCTTGAACCCGTGGGGCGGGATGCAGCGCGGGTACGACTGGAAGCCTTCGAGCCCGTTTCGCGCGAGTTGCCTTTCTCCGTGACGCTTGGTCAGGCACTGCTACCGGCCGAGCGCATGGACTGGGCGATCCAGAAAGCGGTGGAACTGGGGGCGGCGCGCATCGTGCCGCTCGTGACGGCGCGCACTCAGACCGGTGGCGCGCTGGAGCGGGGAGCGCGCAAGCAGATGCATTGGCAGCGTGTCGCCGTGGCCGCGGTGCAGCAATGCGCCCGTACCCTGGTGCCGGAAGTGGCGCGGCCATGTCACTGGCGGGAATGGATCGAGGACGTGCGAAAGAACCATCCCGATGCGCACCGGTGGCTGCTCGCTCCGGGAGGGGTTCCCCTTTCCCGCCTTTCCCCACCTTCGCGGCCGGTGATCGTGCTCGTCGGCCCCGAGGGCGGTTGGAGCGATACGGAATTGGACGAGGCCGGGCGCTGCGGCTTCGAGCGTATCGGTCTTGGGCCTAGGGTGCTGCGCAGTGAGACAGCGTCCTCGGCGGTGCTGGCGATGATGCAAGCTCTATGGGGGGAGCGCTGATGTTCGAGAACGTGGAATTGGGCCATCGACTCGACAAGGAGACGTATCGCCAGCGTTCGGAAGCCGTGCGCCTGCAGTTGCTCGATCTGGAATACCGCCTGGTACATGAGCGCGCCTTCGCCACGCTGATCCTCATCAACGGGGTCGACAAGGCCGGCAAGGGCGAGACGATGAACCTGCTCAATTCCTGGCTCGATCCACGCCACCTCGACAGTCATGGGATCGACCGTCCCAGCTCGGAGGAGGAAGAGCGCCCGTACATGTGGCGTTTCTGGCGTCGCCTGCCGCCGCGCGGGCGCATCGGGGTCTTCTTCGACAATTGGTACGCCGACATCATCGAAGATAGGGTTGCGGGGCGCAGCAAACGATCCGCTTTCGAAGCCTCGCTCGAGCGGGTGCGCCGGTTCGAGGAAATGCTGATGGCCGAGGGCGTGTTGCTGCTGAAGCTGTGGTTTCACATTTCGGCCAAGGAGTTGAAACGTCGTTTGGAGAAACTCTCCAAAGACGAGCGCACGAGCTGGAGGGTGCGGGAGTCCGATTGGCGCTATCTCGAGCACTACGACGACTATGCCCAGACGGCCGCCGCGGCCATCCGGCATACGAGCACCGGCGTGGTGCCGTGGGTGCTGGTGGATGGGGCCGACGACCGCTATCGGGCGGTGTTCGTGGGTGAGACGCTCGCCGGGGCTTGGCAGCGCAAGTTCGAGGCCATCGAGCGCGGCGAAGGGGGGGCGCCGCCCCTCGTCCTCGTGCCGGATCTCGAAGAGCGTCCCAACGTCGTGAGCGCGCTCACGCTCCGGCAGACGATGGGGAAAAAAGAGTACGAGCGTCGGCTGGAGGAACTGCAGGGACGGCTCGATACCTTGGTGCGCGACGCGCGTTTCGCCAAGCGCAGTCTGGTCGTGCTCTTCGAGGGGATGGATGCCGCTGGTAAGGGCGGGGCGATCCGACGCGTGACGGCGGCGCTCGACGTGCGGCGCTACCAGGTGGTGCCGATCGCCGCGCCCACCGACGAAGAACTCGCCCAGCCTTATCTGTGGCGCTTCTGGCGCAGGATGCCGGGGCGCGGACGGGTGGTGATCTTCGACCGTTCCTGGTACGGGCGCGTGCTGGTCGAGCGGGTCGAGGGGTTGTGTGCGCCGGCCGACTGGATGCGGGCCTATGCCGAGATCAACGATTTCGAGGAGCAGCTGATCGAAAACGGGACCGTGGTGGTGAAATTCTGGCTGGCGATCGATCTGGATGAGCAGTTGCAACGGTTTCGCGAGCGTGAGTCGGATCCTTTGAAACGGCACAAAATCACGCCGGAGGATTGGCGCAACCGTGAGAAGTGGCCGCAGTACGAATTGGCGGTGAGCGACATGATCGAGCGCACGAGCACCGAGATCGCGCCGTGGACGCTGGTCGAGGCGAATAACAAGTACTATGCCCGAGTCAAGGTGCTACGAACCTTGTGTGATCGGCTCGAGGCGTCGTTGTGAATGGAGATAGACCGATGAGTAAAGCGGCGGGCTCGGGATCGCAGCATGACCAGCCGGGCGAGCGCATCCCCGAGGCGCCTCATCCCGTGTCGCTGCAAGACGGCTCTGCCGCGGCCTTCGTCGGCTGGATGCGACACTCCGCGCCCTACATCCACGCGTTTGGCGGCAAGACTTTCGTGATTGCCTTCGACGGCGAAGTGGCCCAGGGCGAGCGCATGCAGCGGCTCGCCTATGATTGCAACCTGCTCGCAGCGCTGGGTATCCGCCTCGTGCTGGTGCATGGCGCCCGGCCGCAGATCGACGCGGAGATGACGCGCCGCGGCTTGACTCCGGTGTTCCACAAGGACCTGCGGGTGACCGATGCGGCCGCGCTCGAATGCGTCAAAGCGGCGATGATGGTCACGCGCGTCGAGATCGAGGCCAAGCTCTCGCAAGGACTGCCCAACACGCCCATGGCGGGTAGTTACATGCGGGTGACGGGAGGGAATTTCATCACTGCCCGGCCGCTGGGGGTGATCGACGGCGTGGATTTTCAATATACCGGGGCGGTGCGCCGGGTGATCGGCAAGGAGATCGTCGCCGACTTGGAGCAGGAAAACGTCGTTCTCATCACGCCGCTCGCGCCTTCCCCTTCGGGCGAGATCTTCAACATCACGATGGAGGAAGTCGCCACCGAGGTGGCGGTGGCGATCGGCGCGGAGAAACTCGTCTTTCTGTGCGACGCGCCGGGTCTGCTGGATGCACAGGGCAAACTCGTCTCGTCGGTGACGGCGGATGCGGCCGCCCGGGCGCTCGCCGAGGGAACGGGGCTTACCGAGGATCTGCACCTTTATCTGCCGCGGGCGATCGAAGCGGTGCGCCGGGGGGTAGGGCGAGCGCATCTCATCGACCGCGACCTCGACGGCGGCCTCCTGCTCGAATTCTTCACCCATTCCGGTGTGGGGACGCTTATCACCCGCGATCCAATTTTCCGTTTCCGTGATGCGCGCCCCGAGGACGTGGCGGCGCTCGTCGCGCTCATTGCGCCGATGGAGGCCGACGGCACTTTGGTGCGCCGCAGCCGTGAGTTGCTGGAAAAGGAAATCGAGCGTTTCGTGCTCGTGGAGTACGACGGCGTGGTCGTGGGTTCGGCCGCCATTTATCCGTTCAGTGAGGAGAACGCGGCAGAATTGGCCTGTCTGGCGGTGGCCCCGGAATTTCGCCGCGCCGGCATAGGGGAGGAGCTGCTGCGCCGGATCGAAGCGCGCGCCCGCGCCATGGGGCTGGAGCGGCTCTATGTGCTCACCACGCGCACGGCGCATTGGTTCCTCGAGCGGGGGTTCCGTGAGGTGGGGCCGGAGGCGCTTCCTCAGCGCAAACGCGAGCTCTACAATTATCAGCGCCGCTCGAAAGTGTTCGTCAAAGCGTTGCAATGAACGGGAAAGGAGAACCGATGACAAGGATGGTCTTTTGCGTCAAGCTGGGTCGGGAAGCCGAGGGGCTGGAACGGCCGCCGCTGCCGGGTGTGCTCGGCAAGCGCATCTTCGAGAACGTCTCCAAGGAGGCGTGGCAGGAATGGCAGCGTTATCAAACGATGCTCATCAACGAAAATCGTCTGAACCTGATGGAACCGGCTGCGCGCAAGTATCTGCAGGAGCAGATGGAGCGCTATTTCTTCGGCGAGGGAGCCGACGAGATCGCCGGCTATGTGCCGCCGAATCGTTGAGGGCAATCCGAAACCTGCCGCGCGGCTGCATGGCGGCGTTCCCCTGCGCACGGACGCTTGCCTATCCATGCGGCAGGTCTCGCGCCCCGCGATCCGGAGGCTTTGCCCCGCAGGCGTTCGCGATGCGACGGGTTTTCGGCGCGTCCGGTGCACCTTACTCGGGTTCGGGTTTGGCCTCGGGGGTGTAGCGGATGTCGCGTCCCTCGACGAGATAGACCACTTGCTCGATCACGTTCTTTGCGTGATCGCCCACGCGCTCGAGCGATTTGGCGATGAAGACGAGCTCCAGCGAATGCGAGATCGTGCGCGGGTCTTCCATCATGTAGGTGACGAGCTCGCGCAGGATGGCCTTGAACATCGCATCCACCGTGCGATCATCGGCGAGGATCTCGGGCGCGTGGCTGTCGTCGAGCCGGGCATAGGCATCGAGCGAGGCGTGTAGCATGGCCAGCGTCGTGCGCGTGATGAGCTCGAGCTCGACCGTGGGCGTAAAGGCGGGGTAGGATTGATAGAGGCGGATGCCGCTCTTGGCGATCTTCTTCGCCTCGTCGCCGATGCGCTCGAGATCTTTGCTGATCTGCAGCGAGGAGATGACCAAACGCAGATCATTGGCCGCTGGCGCATTGCGCACGATCAGCTGCACGCTCTGCTCGAAGACGCGCCGGTCTTCGGCATTGATCGAGCGCTCGGTTTGCAGCACTTCGTCGAAGAGGGCCTGATCGCCTTTGCGTATGCCCTCGATGGCTTTGGCGACCTGCTGCTCGACGGTTCGGCCCATCCCGAGCACGGTCTGGCGCAGCTGGTTGAGCTCGCGGTCGTAAGGGCGGAAGGTGTGTTCTTCCATCGTCTTCTTCATGGCGTCCTTGCGGTGATGGTCGTCATTATCGGGGGAAAGCGTTACCGTTTCGTGACGTTGGCGCGTTCGCGGCGCTGCACTCCTTCGCCGGTCGCAAGGAGCAGGACGTCGGCACGCCGGTGGGCAAAAATGCCGTTGGTGACGACGCCGGGGAGGTCGTTGAGCGCTGTTTCCAGCGCGTCGGGATCGTCGATGACGAGGCCGTGCACATCGAGGATGGCATTGCCGTTGTCAGTGACGAAGCCGACGCGTCGGCGCGCTTCTCCCCCGAGTTCGCGCAGCCGGCGCGCGACGAGCCGCTCGGCCATGGGAATGACTTCGATGGGCAGGGGAAAGCGGCCCAGTCGCTCGACGAGCTTGCGTTCGTCGCAGATGCACACGAAGCGCTCGGCCATGGCCGCGACGATCTTCTCGCGGGTGAGCGCACCTCCGCCGCCCTTGATCATGGCAAACGAGGGGTCGATCTCGTCGGCGCCGTCGACATAGAGCGGCACCGCATCGAGCTCGGTGGCGTCGAGCACCGGGATGCCGTGGCGGCGCAGCCGCTCAGTGGTGGCCTCCGAGCTGGAGACGGCCCCGCGTATGCGTTTGCCGCTGCGCACGAGCGCATCGATGAAGCAATTGACGGTAGAGCCGGTACCGACCCCGAGGAAGATGCCCTCGGGGACCTCGGCCGCGGCAGCTTCGCCCGCCAGGCGCTTCAATTCGTCGGCGTGCGTCATTGGCATCAGCGCAGGCTCGCGGCGTAGTCGGCCAGCGCCTCGATCTCGGTGTCGGTGAGCTTGTTGGCGATCTGGCGCATCATTTGCTCGGGATCGTTGGCGCGTTGCTGTTCGCGGAAGGCTTTGAGCTGCACGACGACGTAATCAGGGGTTTGACCGGAGAGTCTGGGGTAGAGGCTGGGGATGCCGGCGCCGTTGTTGCCGTGGCAACCCGAACAGGCGGGCACGGCCTTGTCGGGGATGCCGTAGTGCCAGATCTTCTGGCCGAGGGCGAGCGTTTCCTGCGCCTTGGGTTCAGCGGGCTGCAGGGTTTGCCGGGCGTAATACTGGGCCAGACCCAGCATTTCTTCTTTGGAGTATGCCATGACCATTGCATTCATCGTGGCGTTTTCCCGAGCAGGGGGTTTGTCGTCCCACGCTTTGAAATCGAGGAGCTGCTTGTAGAGATACTCGGGATGTTGGCCCGCGAGTTTGGGATATTCCGGCATCAGCGGCGTATTGCCGTCTGGTCCGTGGCAGGAAGCGCACAAGGTGGTGACGATTTCCTGCACCTGTTCCGGAGGCACGGGTTCGGCGGCATGGAGTAGGCTGGAGGCTGCGAGCGCGGTGAGCACGATGGAACGCTTGAGCATAGGGATCCTCGGCACGATGGATGGGAATTCGGAAATTTTGCTATTCTATCGCATCTCTCCATTTTGCGCAGGCTTGCCTGCCTCTCTTTCCATGCCCCTTTTTCGCCATGCCGAGTTCGTCACCTCGATCGCCAAGCCTGC
>JAQUGB010000005.1:17677-27444 GCA_028684345.1 Tepidiphilus sp.
TCATGCCGGGCGGCGTCGAGCCAATGAAGTAGAAAGTTTTCACGAGCGGAAGTTCCCGCCGCTGCGGGAATGCTGACGAGGAGCGAATGATGCAGTTTTTCGGTAGGTTTCCCACGACGCGCATGCGGCGCATGCGGCGCGACGAGTTTTCCCGACGCCTGATGCGCGAACACGTGCTCACGGCAGACGATCTGATCCTGCCGGTGTTTGTGCTCGAGGGGGAAAACCGCGAGGAGGCGGTACCTTCCATGCCGGGGGTGAAGCGCCTGTCGATCGACCGCCTGCTTGCGCTCGCCGAAGAGGCAGTCGGGCTGGGCATCCCGGCGCTCGCCCTCTTTCCCGTGATCCCGCCGGAGCTCAAAATCCCGGGAGCGGAGGAAGCGTGGAATCCGGCGGGTCTGGTGCCGCGGGCAGTGCGGGCGCTCAAGCAGCGCTTTCCCCAGCTTGGGGTGATCACCGACGTGGCGCTCGACCCCTACACGAGCCACGGACAGGATGGGCTGATCGCGCCGGATGATCCACGTGGCTACGTGATGAACGACGAGACGGTGGCCGCTCTCGTGCGCCAGGCGCTATGCCATGCGCACGCCGGCGCCGACGTGGTGGCGCCCTCCGACATGATGGACGGGCGCATCGGGGCGATCCGCCGGGTGCTCGACGAGCAGGGCCTCATCCACGTGCGCATCCTCGCTTACTCGGCGAAATACGCCTCGGCCTTCTACGGGCCGTTTCGCGACGCGGTGGGCTCGGCGGCCAATCTCGGCAAAGGCAGCAAGGCGACCTACCAGATGGATCCGGCCAACAGCGACGAGGCGCTGCGCGAAGTGGCGCTCGATCTCGACGAGGGGGCCGACATGGTGATGGTCAAGCCGGGCATGCCGTATCTCGACGTGATCCGCCGGGTCAAGGAGACCTTCGGCGTGCCGACACTCGCCTATCAGGTGAGCGGCGAGTACGCCATGCTCAAGGCCGCCTTCGGCCACGGCTGGCTCGACGAGCAGGCGGCGATGATGGAATCGCTCGTCGCCTTCAAACGCGCCGGGGCCGATGCCATCCTCACCTACTTTGCGCTCGAGGCGGCGCGCTTGCTCGCGCGGCACTGAGGCGACGCTCAGGGACGGCGGTGCAAGCGGATTACCGCGCGCCCGTCGGGCAGGGTCTTGGGCGCTTCCTTCCAGGCGTGCCCGAAGACGAGCTCGACGGTGATGGGAATCGTGCCGTCGGCCTCGCGCCGCGCTTCCAGCGCCGCGAGCGCCCGCTGCCATCGCACCTTGCCGGTGAGGGTGCGGCGGCGGTCGCGCCGCGCGTTGGTCGCGCCACTCGCGCGCAGATCCTGCCACAGGCGCGCCGGGTCACGGTAGCGCAGGGTGAGCATCTGCATGTCCATCACCGGATCGGCGAAACCCGCGGCCATGAGCAGGTCGCCCACGTCGTGCATGTCGAGGAAAGGATGCACCGCGGTGGGACCGAGCACCTCGCGCAGTTCGCGCAGCGTGTCGGGGCCGACGGTGGCGAAGAACATCGTGCCGCCCACGGCGAGCACGCGCTGCCACTCTGCGAGCGCAGTGAGCGGTTCGGCGAGCCAGTGTAGCAACAGGTTCGACCAGAGGAAATCGACGCTGCCGGTGGCAAGCGGCAGCGCGTGCGCGTCGGCCACGATGCCTGTGGTCGGTTCGCGCCGCACCAGCCGGCTGAGCCAGGAGGGGCGGGGAGCAAGGTGCGCGAGCCGCGCCGGGGCGAAGTCGACGGCGATCGCCTCGGCCTGGGGATAGCGTGCACGCAGCGCCGGCAAATCGTTTCCGCCGCCGAGATCGAGCACGCGCCGTGGAGTGATGCGCAGGTAGTCGAGCCGCTCGAGCAGGCGCTGGGCCGTTTCCTCGGCCAGAAAACGGTGTTCAGGGTAAGCCGGGGCCGTGCGCTCGGCGCGGCGGCGAATCAGGGCGGAATCGAGGTCGGGGCCCAGCGGGGTCGAGGTATCGGGCATGGTGCAGGGGGGGGAAATGAATCTGCCGGATTTTACGCTGCTCGTCGATTTTTTCCTGCCGTCGCACTGCGGCGTGTGCGGCCTGGGGACGACGGTGCGGGGCGTGTGCGCATCCTGCCGAGCCGAATTCGATCCCTGGACGCAGGAGGAGGCCTGCGGGCGCTGCGGCGATCGTCTGACGGAGGACGAGCATGAAGGAATCTGCGCCGAATGTACGCTGGATCCGCCATCTTTTGACGCCGTGCGGGCGGGGTTCTGGTACGCGCCGCCGCTCGATGCCCTGATCCGGCGCTTCAAGTATGGCGGAGATCTGCGCCTGGGGCACGCCCTGGCGGGGGCCTTGGCGCAGGAGCCGTCCTCTCCGCCGGTGGTCGACGTCCTCGTGCCCGTGCCGCTCGCACGTCAGCGGCTGCGCTCGCGCGGTTTCAATCAGGCTGCGGTGCTCGCCCGCGATCTGGGTGCGGCATGGCGCTTGCCGGTTCTGCTCGAAACAGTGCAGCGTCGGCGCGAGACGCTGCATCAGGCCCGTCTGCACGCCGCGGCGAGGCGCGAGAACTTGCGCAGTGCCTTTGCCGTGGATCGGGCGCAGGGGATCGCCGGCAGACGGGTGGGCGTGGTCGATGATGTGCTCACCACGGGGGCGACGCTGAACGCTCTGGCCGCGGTCTTGCGGGAATGCGGCGCGGCGGCGGTCCAGGGAATCGTGCTGGCGCGGGCGATTTCGCCGGCCCGTCGGAGTCGATGACGAACATGTTCGAGATCGTGCTTTTTCAGCCGGAGATCGCGCCCAATACCGGCAACGTGATCCGGCTTGCCGCAAATACGGGGGCGCGACTGCATCTGGTGCGGCCGCTGGGCTTCGTGCTCGAAGACAAGGGGCTGCGACGGGCGGGGCTCGATTATCACGACCTCGCGCGGGTGGTGGTGCATGAGGATTGGGCGGCGTGCCGCGCTTGGTTGAGCGCGCGTCGCCGTTTCCTGCTGACGACCAAAGGCGCACGGCGCTATGCGAACGTGGCGTTCGCGCCAGGGGATGTCTTCGTCTTCGGCTCCGAGGCCCGTGGCGTGCCCGACGAGGTGGCGGCAGAATTCGCCGGGGAGACGCGCCTGCGCATCCCCATGTTGCCGGGCAACCGCAGTCTCAATCTGTCGAACGCCGTCGCGCTCGTCGTCTACGAGGCCTGGCGGCAGCAGGGATTTCCGGGCGGAGGGTGAGGAGGGTCAAACGCGCTCGAACTTCGGATCGCGCGCGAGCAAGGTCTCCAGGACATCCTCGGCGGTGATCCCCGGTTCGAAGAGCAGGCGATGGACGGCTTCGGCGATGGGCAGCTCGATACCGTGGCGGTGGGCGAGCGCTACCGCAGCGCGGGTGGTGGGCACGCCCTCGGCGACGTGCCCCAGTTCGGCGAGGATTTCCGCTAGCGGTTTGCCGGTGGCGAGCATGAGCCCGACGCGGCGATTGCGCGAGAGCTGCCCGGTGGTGGTGAGGATCAGATCGCCCATGCCCGCCAGACCCATCAAGGTTTCGTCACGTCCGCCGAGCGCGCGGGCGAGGCGGGTAATCTCGGCCAAGCCGCGTGTAATCAAGGCGGCACGGGCATTGAGCCCGCAGCCCAGACCATCGGCTACGCCCGCGGCGATGGCAATGACGTTTTTGAGCGCTCCGCCCACCTCGGCCCCGACCACGTCGTCGTGGGCGTAGAGGCGCAGTCGTGGCTGGTGCAACTGTTCGACCCAATGTTTGGCCCAGTGGGCGTCGGCGGCGGCAAGCACCATGGCGGTGGGCAAGTTGCGCGCCACTTCTAGGGCGAAACTGGGGCCAGTGAGCACGCCCGCCCGTGGCGGAGGCAGGCTCGCGGGCCAAGATTCGGCGACGATACGGTGCGGCAGTGCCAGGCGCTCGGGGTCGATGCCCTTGCAGGCCCAGAGAAAGGGCAGATTCGGGCGCTCGCGGGCGAGCGCTGCCACGGTGGCCCCGAGCCCCGCGAGCGGCGTGACGATCAGAGCGAGATCCGCCCCTGCGAGTGCCTCGGAAAAATTTGCCGTGACGCGCACTTCTTCAGGGAGCGCCACATCGGGCAGATAACGGTGATTGTGGCGTTCGCGCGCCATCAGCTCAGCCTGGACGGGATCGCGGCACCACAGGCGGACGTGGTGACGTTGCGCCATGGCGACGGCGAGTGCCGTGCCCCAGGCGCCGGCGCCGAGTACGGCCAAGCGCATCACGGCCCCCATACGGCGCTGCGGGAGATGAATCCGCGCAGGGAACCATGAGCGACTTCGACCCAGCCGTCGTGCGTGGCTAAGAGTGAGAGCACGACGTTACGCTCGACTTCGAAGACGATCGCCGCCTCAGGGTCGGGCGCAGAGCGGACTTCGGCCCGATCGACGGTGACGATCACGGTACGACGAGCGTCGAGATTGGCCGAGGGCACCCAATAGAGCCCCCCTTCGGCGTCTCGGATCTGGGCCCATCCGTTCTGGTCCCGGATCAATTCGACGGGGGTGCCGGGCAGTAAGTAAAACACGGGCACCGGCTCTTCGGGGGTGAGGTAGGCCGGGGTGTGGGTGGTGACGCTCCGGTACGGGATACCCTGGGCCAACGCGATGGGCAGCCACAGGGCCAGGGCGACGAGCAAGCCCCAATGGACGAGCTCGTCGAGGAACGAATGGCTTCTGGGACCGGGCATCGATACGTTCATGCCGAATTCACTGCAGTGGCGTTTGGCTTTCGCCTGCACGAGCGAGTTCGGCTTGTTGTTTCTGTTGGGCGTAGAGCGCTTCGAAATTGACCGGTGCAAGGATCACCGGTTGGAATCCGGCGCGTAGCGACGCGGAGGTAACGACCTCGCGTGCGTAGGGATAGAGCAGGCTGGGGCAGGCGACGAAGAGCAGCGGTTCGAGGTTTTCTTCCGGCACGTTGCGGATCTGGAAGATGCCGGCTTGTGCCACTTCGATGAGGAAGAGCGTTTTGTCCTGGCCGATCTTGGCGGTGACGGTGACGGTGAGCCTGACGTCGAAGAATCCTTCGTCGAGGCGCGTGGCGGCGGTGGCCAGTTGCACGTCGATGTTGGGCGTCTCGCGCTCGAGGAAACATTGCGGCGCATTGGGAACCTCGATCGAGAGGTCGCGCACGTAGAGTTTTTCGACGCTGAAGACGGGCTGGTCGGAGGTTTGCGTTGCGTTGGTGTCGCTCATGGCTGGGATCCGAAAAGAAAAAATCAGGAGGAGGGAATGCCTTGCAGCAGGGCATCGAGTTTGCCCTGGCGCTCGAGTTCGTAGAGATCGTCGCAGCCGCCGACGTGCGTCTCGCCGATGAAGATCTGCGGGACGGTGCGCCGACCGGTGAGGCGGATCATCTCGTCGCGTTGCTCGGGATCGCGGTCGATCAGGATCTTTTCGATTTCGCTCACCCCTTTACGGCGCAGCAGCTGCTCGGCCCGGACGCAGTAGGGGCAGACCTGGCTCGCATACATGCGTACTCTGGGGGACCCGCTCATTTCTTCTTCCTTTGAGTCTCGCTTTCTAGAGGAAGCCCGGCTTTCTGCCAGGCAGCGATGCCGCCTTCGAGATTATAGACGTGCGGAAAACCGGCGGCGCGCAGTTTCTTGCAGGCGGTGGCCGAGCGCAGGCCGCTATCACAATAAAGGATGAGGTGGCGTGAGCGCAAGGCTTCGAGTTTGCGATCTTCGGGGATGCGATCGGCGGGGATCGAGATCGCATTGGGCAAATGCCCTTTGCGATAATCGGCTTCTGGACGGATGTCGATCAAGACGGCATCTTGACGGTTCACCATGATGACGGCCTGAGCGGGAGTGACGCGGCTGGTGTCGGTGGCACTGCGTATCGTTTCGATGAGCCACCACAGGCCGCTTGCCAACGCGAGCAAGGCCCAATGCCAGTTTTGCACGAGAAATTCCTGCAACATTGCCTCCTTTCACGACGGGATGGGACGACGCACGGGCGACGGCTGCGATAAAATGCTCGGCTCGATCGTGATGTGCATCTGCCGTCGCCAGAGCGTCGATCGAGGTGTCCAATCATATCAGAGGATGATCATGTACAAGATCGTGCTGTTGCGTCATGGCGAGTCCGTGTGGAACAAGGAGAATCGTTTCACGGGCTGGACCGACGTCGATCTCACCGAGAAAGGCGTCGAAGAGGCGCGCGCGGCCGGGCGTCTGCTGCGCGAGCGGGGATTCGCCTTCGATCGGGCGTTTACCTCGGTGCTGAAACGGGCGAACAAGACGCTCAACATCGTGCTCGAAGAACTCGATCAGCTATGGTTGCCGGTGGAGCATTCCTGGCGGCTCAACGAGCGTCACTACGGTGCGCTGCAGGGGCTGGACAAGGCCGAGACGGCGGCCAAATACGGCGACGAGCAGGTGCTGCTGTGGCGCCGCTCCTACGATGTTCCGCCGCCACCGTTGCCCGAGGGTGATCCGCGCATCACCGCCGACGATCCGCGCTACCGCGATCTGCCCAAGGCCGAGTTTCCCCGCACCGAATGCCTCAAGGATACGGTGGCGCGCTTCGTGCCCTACTGGCAGACGGTGATCGTGCCGCGCATTCTCGCTGGGGAACGTATCCTCATCGCGGCGCATGGCAACAGTCTGCGTGCGCTCATCAAGTATCTCGACGAGGTGTCGGACCGGGACATCGTCGGGCTCAACATTCCCACGGCTCAGCCCCTCGTCTATGAGCTGGACGAGAGCTGCCGGCCGCTCAAGAGCTATTACCTCGCCGACGAGGAGACGATCAAGGCGCAGCAGGCGGCCGTGGCGGCGCAAGGGCGCGCGAAAAAGTGAAGGGCACCGGGCGGACGACGCGTCGATGAACGTCCGGAGGGTTGCGGCAAGGCTGATCGGGTTCGCGTGGTTCGTCCCGTTCGGCTGGCTCGCGCATCCGGTCGGGACGTGGGCGGATGAGGGGTTGGGGGAGAAACGTTCCGAGCTCCAGAGTCTGCAGCAGGAGATGCAGCGTATCGATCGTGAGGTGCGTCAGACCGAGGACAAAAGACGGCAGATCGAAGCGAAGCTGAAAGAATCGGAGCGTGCGGCCAACGCCTCGGCGCGCAAACTGGAGCGCTTGCGCACCGAAGAGGCGACCCTGTCGGCGCGGATCGCCGAAAACGAGGCGACATTGGCGGAGCTGGAGCGCTCGATTGCGCAGCATCAACAGGAAATGGCCGCCTGGGCAAGGGCGTATTACCGCCAGCAGCGCCCACTCGATCCGCTCCTTTCGAGCGAAGATCCCGCCGAAGTGGGGCGGCGCGTGCATTACCTGCAGATCCTGGCCGCCGACCGGGCCCGGCGTATCGCCGCCTTGCGTGAGCAGCAATCCCGTGCAGTGGTGCTGAGCAGAGAACTCGAACGCCGTCGGGAGCGTCTGGCACGGGTTCAGGAAGAAACGGCCCGAGAGGCCGAGCGCTGGCAGGTGCTGGCGCAGGAGCGGCGGCAGTTGCGCGGGGCGTTGGCGCAACAGGTTCAGGCGGCCAAGGATCGCAAGCGCGAGATCGAGGCGGATGCTGCCGCACTCACCCGCCTGGTGCGTCAGCTGGAAGCTCAGGAACGCGCTCGGCGCGAGGAAGCCCAGCGGCGGGAAAGGTTGCGGCGTGAGGAGGAAGCTCGGCAGGCACGCGAGCGGCTTGCGTCCAAACCGATGGCGCGGGACGCAGAAAGCGGACCAGCCGCCGAAGGGACGCGGGGGCGTACGGCCCAAACCACGGCCCGGGTCCTCGCCGATGAGTCTGCTGCGGGGCAACCGCTGTCGGGCTTGCGCGGGCGCTTGGGCTGGCCGACCGAAGGTGGGGTGCAGGGGCGATTCGGCGCGGCCCGCCCCGAAGGTGGAACCTGGCGAGGACTGTTCATCGCCACCGATGCCGGGCAGCCCGTGCGGGCCGTGGCCGATGGGGTGGTCGCC
Organism: Tepidiphilus sp.; assembly: GCA_028684345.1. Lineage (GTDB taxonomy): Bacteria > Pseudomonadota > Gammaproteobacteria > Burkholderiales > Rhodocyclaceae > Tepidiphilus. The sequence continues at coordinate 25,584 of JAQUGB010000005.1, forward strand.
CACGCCGATTGGATGCGCGGTTATGGTAATCTGATCATCCTCGACCATGGGGGTGGCTATCTCACCGTCTATGCCAACGTCGACTCGATGTTGTACGAACCGCAACAGCGGGTAAAAGCCGGAGAGACGATCGCCACCACGGGATCGAGCGGTAACATGGGGCGCTCGGGGTTATACTTCGAAATCAGGCATAATGGCGAACCGCAGGATCCACTGCGTTGGATCCGGCGGTGATACACTCGGGTGCCTCGAAAAACCGTCACGAGCGGTTGCAGAGCAAGGAGCCCGGCGCACGGAATGCAAGACCCATCGGAATGGAAGGGCGAGCAACCGAGCATCGGAGTACCGTGCCATGCAGCCAGGCAGTAGGTCATTCGAGGCTCCCACTCGATCGAGGTGAGTCGAATGCGACGCTGGATTAGTCGGATTTCCCTGTTGGTGGTTGGAATCGTGGGCGGTGCATTGCTCACGTTCAATTTCTCGGCTTTGGCGGAGCGTAACGCCACTTCCGCTTTGCCCCTGGAGGACCTGAGGGCGTTTGCCGAGGTCTATGATGCGGTCAAGAAGGGATACGTCGAGCCGGTAGAGGATCAAAAGCTCATCACCGAAGCGATCCGCGGCATGGTGAGCGGCCTCGATCCCCATTCGGCCTATCTCGATCCGGAAGAATACCAGGAGCTGCAGGTCGGCACCCAAGGCGAGTTCGGTGGCCTGGGAATCGAAGTCGGCATGGAAGATGGCTTCGTCAAAGTGGTCTCGCCGATCGAGGATACTCCGGCGTTTCGTGCCGGGATCAAGTCGGGTGACCTGATCGTGAAAATCGACGAGACGCCAGTCAAGGGGATGAGCTTGCGCGATGCGGTCAAACGCATGCGGGGCAAACCTGGTACCAAGGTGACGCTCACGATCGTACGCGAGCAGGTCGACAAGCCCATCGTGCTCACGATCACGCGCGAGGTGATCACCGTGCGCAGCGTCAGGAGCACGCGTGACGATACCATTGCCTACGTGCGCATCACCCAATTCCAAGAAAACACGGGCCCCATGCTCGTCGAGCACCTGAGCAAGCTGCGCCAGGAAGGGGCGGTCGATGGGTTGATCCTCGATCTGCGTAACGATCCGGGTGGGTTGCTCAACGCGGCGATCGGGGTGTCCGGTGCCTTCCTGCCCGAGGATGCCGTAGTGGTCAGGACCGAGGGGCGTTTGCCGGATTCACGGCGCGAATACCGCGTGCGTCCGTCGGACTATCTGCGTGGGCCGCGGGAGCGCGATTATCTCGCCAATTTGCCAACGGAATATCGAACCTTGCCGATGGTGGTCTTGATCAATGCAGGTTCCGCCTCGGCCTCCGAGATCGTGGCCGGAGCGCTGCAGGACCATGGTCGGGCGAAGATTTTCGGAACGCGCTCGTTCGGCAAGGGTTCGGTGCAAACCATTCTCCCGCTCAACAACGGCGCAGCGCTCAAGCTGACCACCGCGCTTTACTATACGCCGAACGGCCGTTCCATCCAGGCCAAAGGCATCGAGCCGGATTTCGTCGTCGAGGAAACCGAGAATGGATCGGTTCGTGCGCTGCGTGAGGCCGATCTGCAGCAGCATCTCGAGCTCGATCGCGATGGGGTCAGACGTGCTCCCGCGGGACGCTCGGAGGGTGTGGGTACTGGTGCCGACGAAGGATCGACTTCGCCCGAAGAATCGAGTCTGCCTCCCCGATTCGAGTTTGGTTCGAGCGAAGATCGTCAATATCAGGCAGCGCTGAAGTGGTTGCGCGAAGGGGTCGTACCCGCTTCGGTGAGCGCCGAACCGTCTGGCGGCGTGAGCAAGCAGGGTGAAAAAGCGCCCCTGAAGTGATAACGATGGA
>JAQUGB010000097.1 GCA_028684345.1 Tepidiphilus sp.
TCGAACGACAAGGCGTTGAGCGACTCCGGACGGTTGAGCTCCAACCGTCCGATTCCGTCGACCACCTCCCACAGCGCCGTCTGTGCCATGCTTCCTCCCGCTTATACCCGCTCGAAAATCCCCGCGGCGCCCATGCCCGTGCCGATGCACATCGTCACCATGCCATAGCGCACCTTCGGGTCGCGCTGCATCGCCGCCATCAGGGTCGCCGTACGGATCGCTCCGGTCGCCCCCAAGGGATGACCCAGTGCGATCGCCCCACCCAGCGGATTCACCTTGGCCGGATCCAGTTCCAGCGTGCGCATCACCGCCAACGACTGCGCCGCGAACGCCTCGTTGAGCTCGATCCAGTCGAGATCGTCCTGTTTCAGGCCGGCACGCTGCAAGGCTCGGGGAATGGCTTCCACCGGACCGATTCCCATCACTTCCGGCGGCACGCCGACCACGGCGTACGATACCACACGCGCAATGGGCCGAACTCCATAGCGTTCGAGCGCCGCCTCGGACATCAGCAGCACCGCCCCCGCGCCGTCGGACATCTGCGAGCTGTTACCGGCGGTCACGCTGCCGCGCGCGGCGAATACCGGTTTGAGCGAGGCGAGCCGCTCCGGTGACGTATCGCGCCGCGGACCCTCGTCGATCTCGACCCTCGATTCCCGCACCGCCACCGTCCCCTCGGCGCCGGGCTGATGGATGCGTACCGGCAAGGGAGCGATCTCATCGCGAAAGAACCCTGAGTCGATTGCCGCCACTGCCTTGCGGTGCGATTCCAGGGCGAAGGCGTCCTGATCCTCGCGCGACACGCCGTACTTGCGTGCCACCACCTCGGCGGTCAGCCCCATCCCATAAGCGATGGCTCGGTTCTCGTCCGATTCCACCACCTTCGGGTTGATGCTCACCTTGTTGCCCATGATCTGCGGCATCACGCTCATCGACTCGGTGCCGGCCGCGATCATCACGTCGGCCTCGCCCAGCCGGATGCGAGCCGCTGCGTCGGCCACTGCCTGCAGGCCGGAAGCGCAGAACCGATTGATCGTCACGCCCGGCACTTGCACCGGAAAACCGGCCAGCAACAGACCGATGCGGGCCACGTTCATCCCCTGCTCGGCCTCGGGCATGGCGCAGCCCGTGATCACGTCGCCGATTTCCGCCAGATCGAGCGACGGCACCCTCGCCGTCACCGCCCGCAGCACGTGCGCCAGCATGTCGTCCGGTCGCACGTGGCGCAGCATCCCGCCCTTGCGACCCACCGGCGTGCGTACCGCCGCCACCACATAGGCATCCTGCCCTCGTCTGCTCATTCCTTGCTCCTCCCCTCAGTTGCGCAGCGGTTTGCCCGTTGCAAGCGTATGTGCGATGCGCTCCAAAGTCTGGGGCGTGCGCAGCAATGCCATGAATTCGCGCCGCTCCACCGCCAGCAACCATTCCACCGGCACCCGGGCTCCGCTCTCCACTTCTCCTCCGCACAAAGCGGTAGCCACTCCCTTGCCGACGCGGTAATCATGCTCGGAGATGAATCCCCCTTCGCGCATATTGACCAGCATCATCTCGCAGGTGGCAATGCCGTTTCGCCCCGCCACCACGACCTCACGCTCGGGCAGCGGCGGACGGTAGCCCGCCTCGGCCAGAGAGCGGGCACGTCGGATCGCCGCGTAGAGCAACTCCTTCGGATGCATCAGCACGTCGTCACCGGCTCGCCCATAGCCGATCGCCTGCGCTTCGAGCGCACTGCGCGAGACCTTGGCCTTGGCCACCTGCTCGAACATCGGCTGGATGAACGCGAAAACATCGCCTCCAGCGGCACGCCGGGCCATGCGATGCGCCTGTATCGCCAGTTCCTTGCATCCGCCCCCTGCCGGAATGAGCCCCACGCCCACCTCCACCAGGCCGACGTAGGATTCCAGCGCGAATACCCGATGCGCCGCGTGCAGGGCGAACTCGCAGCCCCCACCCAAGGCCATGCCCTCGATCGCCGCCACCACGGGAATCTCGGCATGCTTGAGCCGCATGGACGCCTGCTGGAATCGTTCGACCATCGTCTCCAGCTCGTCGAACCGGCCGGCCTGCGCTGCTTCGAGCACCTGCTTGAGGTCGGCGCCCAGCGCGAACGGGGCCTCGTGCCACAGCACCAGCGCATCGAGCTCGCGCTCGGCCCGCGCCACCGCCTCCAGGATTCCCTCGATCACCGCCGCGCCCAGCGTGTGATGGCGGGTGCGCACCGAGACGATCCCCACGCGATTATCCTGATCGGGGCGACGCCACAGGCGTACCCCCTCGTTCTCCCACAAGGTCTCGCCCGGATCCTCGAACCCTTCTCCCAACACGCGATCGGGATAGAGTTGCCGCCGATATACCGCGAGCGAAGAGCGCCCCGCCCATGCGCCGCGCGCCGCGCTCCACGACCCCTTGGCCGAGTGCACGCCGTCGAGCTCGAACACCCAGGCAGGCAACGGCACGTCGGCGAGCGTGAGACCGGCGGCGCGATCTTCTTCGATCGCCCCGGCGATGTCGCGCCAACCCGCCGCCTGCCACGTCTCGAAAGGCCCCAGGGTCCAGCCGAACCCCCAGCGCATCGCCAGATCGACGTCGCGCGCGCTGTCGGCGATCGTTGCCAGATGGAAAGCGCAGTAGTGGAACACGTCGCGAAACAGCGCCCACAGAAACTGCGCCTGCGGATGCCCGCTCGCGCGCAGCCGGGCAAAGCGCTCGCGCACATCGCGCAGGGCGAGGATCTCCTCCACATCCGGCGCCACTTCTCCCCGGGCCGGACGGTAAGCCCCGGCGGACGGATCGAGCACCAGGATGCCGCCCTTCTCCTTGCGGTAGACGCCAGCGCCGCTCTTCTGCCCCAAGGCCCCTTGCCGGATCAAGGACTCCAGCCACAGGGGCACGCGAAAGATCTCATGCCAGGGGTCCTCGGGAAGGGTCGTCTGCATCGTCCCGATGACGTGCGCCAGCGTATCCAGCCCCACCACGTCGGCCGTTCGGTACGTCGCGCTCTTGGGGCGGCCGATGCGCGGCCCCGTGAGCGCATCGACCTCATCGAACCCCAGACCCAACCGCTGCGTGTGATGCATCACCGCGAGGATGGAGAACACGCCGACACGGTTGGCGATGAAGTTGGGCGTATCCTTGGCCCGGATCACCGATTTCCCCAAGCGCGTCGTCAACCAACCCTCCAGCGCATCGAGCCGAGCTGCGTCGCTCCCCGCATGCGGCACCAGTTCCACGAGCGGCAAGTAGCGCGGCGGATTGAAGAAATGGATGCCGCAGAAATTGCGGCGCACCGCCTCGGGCAGCGCCTGCGCCAGCGCCGTGATCGACAGGCCCGAAGTGTTCGAAGCCAGCGTGGCCCCCTCCGCGAGAAAAGGAGCCACGCGCTCATAAAGGGACTGTTTCCAGTCCAAGCGTTCGGCGATGGCCTCGATCACCAGGTCGCACTCACGCAGCGCCTCCAAATCGTCGTCGTAATTGGCCGGTTGAATCCAAGCGAGCCGCTGCGGCTCGGCCAGCGGCGCCGGATCGAGGCGCTTCAACCCCTCCAGCGCCTTGCGCACCGTTGCATTGCGATCCCCCTCGCCCGATGGCAGGTCGAACAGCATCACCGGCAGGTCGGCATTGGCGCAATGCGCGGCGATCTGCGCCCCCATCACCCCGGCACCGAGCACGGCCACCTTGCGGATCCTCATACGTTCCACACGATTCTCCTTGCTTCGAACGAATACCATGATGGCGCCGAAAAAACGGCACCTCGAAAAACCCTCGCGCGTCGCCGTCGTACCAACCCCAAGAGCCTGCGCGTCGGACCGAATGGACGAGCGGTCGCACAGCGAGGTCCAATCGAGGTCCGCTCACGGCGCCCGATCGACATACTCAGAAAGCGCGAGAATACTGCACTCCGGCTAGCCACACGTCGCCTTCGTATTTGCCTCTCACCCAGCCCTTTCCTTCGTCGATCGCGTTCCTGTCGATGCGCGTATCGTTGATGAATAGATACGCCAGCCCCAAATCCACCCGGTTGTCACGATCCGGCGACCAGCGCGCACCGAACGACACCCAGATCCGGTCATTGTCCGGAAGCGCCGTGAGGCGGCGTTCGGCATCACGCACGGGCGACTCATCATAGGCCACGCCGAACTTCAGCAACCAACGCTCATCATAGCGATAGCGAGCCCCCAGAGCCACGCGCCACGTATCCTGAAAGCGAGTGGCCAAGGCATCGGCCACCGTGCCTGCCTGCGCCCCGCTCGAACGATAGATCGGGAGTACGTTCAGACTGCTCCATCCGGTCCACGACACGTCGGCGAGCAACTCCCAACGCTCCCCAACCCCCTGAGCCACGCTGGCGATGAAGGTATCCGGCAAGTCTACCGATACCTTGGCATCGACTCCGGCCAGGCCGAGCCGCGGATCGTCCAGTACTGCCGCAGCCGGCCCGTGAGCCTTGAGATCGCCGTCGAGCTTTTGCTTGACTTTCGAGCGATAGGAAAATCCGATCTTGGTCGTCTCGGTGGGCGTGAGGAGCAACCCCGCGTTCCAACCCCAGGAGACGTCGTCCGCTTCGAGGCGCAGTTTCGTCCGCTGCATTGCTTCATCACTCACCCTCAAACTGTTGAGCGGAGGGGGCGCGGCCACGGCGGCATAGCGGTCGTAGGTTGCCTCGAAACGCTGCACGCTCACCCCGAGCCCCAATGACATCATCTCGTTCACTTTGAATGCAATCGAGGGATTGATGTTGATCGTCTTGATGTCGAACTTGGTCGAATGGAAGCGCCCGATCCAGTCGTCTCTGTATTCGGTCATGAGACCGAAGGGCACCCCCACGCCAATCCCCACCCACAAACGATCGTTGATCTTGTGCGAATAATACCCGTTGGGCACCGCTGCCCAATCACCGGCATCACCGCCATTGCTACCCGTCATCGGAACGCCTGGCAAACTCATACTACCGTCGTTCTTGAACTTGAAACTGGGTTTGACCAATGACAGCCCCAGTGAAACCTCACGCGCCCCGAGCCGAGTCATGCCGGCCGGGTTGTAGAAGATCGTGCCCGCATCTTCGGCCAGCGCTGCCGAGCCGGCATAGGCGTTGCCGATGCCGCTCGCGCTCTGCTCGATGAGCTGAAAACCGCTGGCCAGCGCCGTGGAACTGGCGGCGAACAGCGACGGAACCACCACGGCCAAAAGTTTCTTCTTCATTGCTCGTCTCCTCCTCTTCGTCACGAACCGACGGGCAGACGCCCGCTCATTCTTTTTTTACCTGCCACGTTCCGACGAAGCCCCCTCGGCAAGCCGGACCGTTCAGCTCCCCTCTATGGGGCGTTTGTTACCCTGCGCATCGAGCGCCACGTAGGTGAGCCGGGCTTCGGTGACCTTCACCACGACCGGACGCTCGGGATGGCGCTCGGCGAAGACTTCGACGTCCACCGTGATCGAGGTACGCCCCACCGAGACGATCTCCGCATACAGACTCACCACGTCACCCACGGCAATGGGCTGTTTGAACACGAAGCTGTTGACCGCCACCGTGGCCACGCGCCCGCGGCTGCGACGGCGCGCCGGCAAGGACCCCGCGATGTCGACCATCGCCATCACCCAGCCACCGAACACGTCGCCCGCCGGGTTGAGATCCGAAGGCATGGGCATCACCCGCAATTCCGGTTGACGATCTGGCAGCACATCCGACATGGTTTTCTCCTGAGGACACGAATCGAGCTTCGATGATAGCCGACCCACACTTCCCTTCTTGGCAAAAAAAGGCGCTCGCCCGAAGGCGAGCGCGACCACCAAGGGAGGGAGGGAACTCTGGAGACTGCATCGCATGCACCAATTGTTTCGTACGTTTGTTTGAATAATAGCACAAAAAATTTTTGGTGCAACGGGTCACGGAGAAAAATGCCGAGGAAGGGGAGGGAGAAACCAGGGAAGGGTCGTGTACCGCGAAAACCACTCCGAGTAGAATCCGGGCAAAGGGTCTTCGGTCGAGGTATCGATGCGACAAGCCGCCCTGCAGCCGTCCATTTCGGGCTGTCAGGCATCGGTCCATCCAAGGGAAAGAGTGGCTGATGATAGAATGCCGGGAGAGGGAGTCGAACCCTCACGGTGTTGCCACCGGCGGATTTTGAGTCCGCTGCGTCTACCTGTTCCGCCATCCCGGCGCGGAAGAAAGATTATATGCAAGAACCCAGCCTGCGCAAAGCCCCGTCGCTGACGGTGCACGACTTCGATTTTTCCCTGCCGCCCGAACTCATCGCTCAGGCGCCGCTGCCCGAGCGCAGCGCAAGCCGTCTGCTCGTGCTCGACGACGAAGCGCTGCACGACCGGCGCTTTCGCGACCTGCCCGAATTCCTCGAAGCGGGCGACCTGCTCGTCTTCAACGACAGCCGTGTGATCCATGCGCGGCTGTTCGGACGCAAGGAAAGCGGCGGCGCGGTAGAGGTGCTCGTCGAGCGGCTCGTCGGCACGCAAGAAGCGCTCGCCCAAGTGCGCGCGAGCAAGCCTCCCCGCCCCGGCATGCGCCTGCGGCTGGAAGAGGCCTTCGAGGTCGAAGTCGTGGGCCGCGACGGCGAGTTCTACCACCTTCGGCTCGTCGGAGAAGG
>JAQUGB010000098.1 GCA_028684345.1 Tepidiphilus sp.
GCTCGCCGTCGACTTCGGCGATCTCGATGATGGAGATGTCGAAGGTGCCGCCGCCGAGGTCATAGACGGCGATCTTGGAGTCGCCCGGTTTCTTGTCCATGCCGTAGGCGAGCGCCGCGGCGGTGGGTTCGTTGATGATGCGCTTGACGTCGAGCCCGGCGATGCGACCGGCATCCTTGGTGGCCTGGCGCTGGGCGTCGTTGAAGTAGGCCGGCACCGTGATGACCGCTTCGGTGACTTCCTCGCCGAGGTAGTCTTCGGCGGTCTTCTTCATCTTGCGCAGGATCTCGGCCGAGACCTGCTGCGGCGAGATTTTCTTGCCGCGCACTTCGACCCAGGCGTCGCCATTGTCGGCGCGTACGATCTTGTAGGGCATCAGTTTGATGTCCTTCTGCACTTCCGGGTCGTCGAACTTGCGACCGATGAGGCGTTTGACGGCGAAGATGGTGTTGGCGGCGTTGGTGATGGCTTGGCGCTTGGCCGGGGCCCCCACCAGGATTTCGCCGTCTTCGAGATAGGCGACCACCGAGGGGGTGGTGCGCGCACCTTCGGAGTTCTCGATCACCTTCGGCTTGCCGTTTTCCATCACGGCCACACAGCTATTGGTGGTGCCGAGGTCGATGCCGATGATTTTTCCCATGATGCGTTCCTCTCGTTTGAATGCGGTTGGTGTTCAGATGGCGGCGAGGAGCCGGTTTTTCAAGAGGAGGCGTTTTGCTCGCCGCCCTCGGCGCGTGCCGCTTCGGATTTGGGCTTGGCGACCATGACGAGCGCCGGGCGCAGTACCCGGTCGTGCAGCAGGTAGCCTTTTTGCAGCACCTGCACGACGGTGTTGGGCTCGGCGTCGCTCTCGAGCATGCCCACCGCCTGATGCAGGTGCGGGTCGAATTTCTCGCCCTGCGGATCGATCTGACGCACGTTGGCGCTCTCGAAGGCGTTCTCGAGCTGGCGCAGGGTGAGCTCCACGCCCTGGCGCAGGGTTTCCAAGGTCTGGTTGGGTGTGCCGAGCGCGGCCTCGAGGCTGTCTTTCACCGGCAGCATGGAGGCGGCGAAGCGCTCGCTGGCGAACTTGCTCGCCTTGGCGACTTCTTCCTGGGCGCGGCGGCGGACGTTTTCCGCCTCGGCCTTGGCGCGCAGCCAGGCGTCGTGGTGTTCGGCGGCCTTCTGCTCGGCGATGCGCAGCATTTCTTCGAGGCTGGGCATCACGTCGGGATTCGTTTGGGGTTCGGGCGTGGTGGGATGCTCCCGAGGGGTTTGTTCCCCGCCCTCAGGGGTGTCGTGCTTGGGTTTGGTTCCTTCGGTCATAACCTCATGCTCCGCCGATTCGTGATCGTGGAGTCATTATGGGGGTGGATGAGGGGTAATTCAAGGGGCAGAGGTCAAAATCGCCCGGTACGGATTCATCCGAGCATGTCGTGCCCCGGGGGCGAGAGTCCGTACAATGACGGGTTTGGTCGACGGAGGATGCATGACGGTGGATGGGTTCTTGCTCGTTTTGCCGGATTTCACCTTGATCGTGTTGGGAGCGATCCTGGCGCGCTGGGTGATGGTGCAGCCGGAATTCTGGAGCGGTGTGGAACGGTTGGTGTATTACGTGCTCTTCCCCGCGATGCTCTTTCGCTCGCTGGCGAACGCGCCGGCATTGGGCGCGGGGGCGCTGGCCTTGCTCGGCGCGGCCGCAGTGACGGTGCTGGCCGGCTTTGCGCTGGGTTGGATGCTTCGACGTGCAATCGATCCCAATCCGGTGCGCGCGGCGTCGCAGATCCAGTGCGCTTACCGATTCAATACCTACATCGGCATGGCGCTCGCCGGGCAGTTGGCCGGGGCGAGCGGCTCCGCGCTCATGGGCGCGGTGTGCGGCACGATGGTGCCGCTGGTAAACGTCTTGGCAGTGGGGTCGATGAGCCGCGGCGGCGTGCGCGTCACGCTGCGCACGTTGGGGACGAATCCGCTGGTGTTGGCCACCCTGGCCGGGGCGGCCTATCATTTCGCCGGGTTTTCCTTGCCGGCGGCCATGGATACCCTGCTCGGGCGCTTGGGGGCGGCGGCAGTGGCGATGGGGCTGATCGGCGTAGGAGCTGCGTTGCGGATCGATCGTTCGCTCTTGCGGCCCGCATCCTGGGGTATCGTGGCGATCAAGCTGCTGGCCTTGCCGGCAATCGCCTGGGGCATCGCCACGTGGTGGGGGATCGAGGGCTTGGCGCGCGAGATGCTGATTCTTTTCGCGGCACTTCCTTCGGCCAGCTCGGCCTATATCTTGGCGAGCCGCCTCGGGGGAGATGCGCCGGCGGTGGCGCGCCTGATCTCGCTCACCACGCTCGGTTCGGCGCTCACGCTGGGGGGGATTCTGAGCCTGCTGCGATGAATCAGCCGGTGAGCACGAAGTTGTCGCGGTGGATGAGCTCGGGCTCGGCCATATAACCCAGCCGCTCGGCGATCCGGCGCGAGGGCAGGCCGATAATGGCGCGGGCTTCGGCGGCGTCGTAGTTGATGAGACCGCGGCCAATCTCATGCCCTTCGGGGTCGAGGCAGGCGACGACGGCGCCGCGCACGAATTCTCCTTCTACCCGGGTCACGCCCACTGGCAGCAGGCTCTTGCCTTGGCGTAGCGCCCGGGCGGCGCCGGCGTCGACGTGCAGCGTGCCGGCGAGCTTGAGATGATCGGCGAGCCACTGCTTACGGGCAGCGAGTCGACTGCGTTCGGCGTAGAGGAGCGTACCCAGCGCCTCGCCGTGGGCCAAGCGCACGATCACGTCGGGCTCGCGCCCGGAGGCGATGACGGTGTGCGCCCCGCTCTTGGCGGCACGGGCGGCGGCGCGGATCTTGGTGATCATGCCGCCCTTGGCGATCGCGGAGCCGGCGCCGCCGGCCATGGCGGCGTAGCGCGGATCTTCGGCGTTGCCTTCGCGCACGAGTTTGGCTTCGGGGTGGACGCGCGGATCGGCGGTGTAGAGCCCTTGCTGGTCGGTGAGGATGAAGAGGGCGTCGGCGTCGATGAGGTTGGTCACCAAGGCCCCGAGCGTGTCGTTGTCGCCGAACTTGATCTCGTCGGTGACGATGGTGTCGTTCTCGTTGATGATGGGCACCACGCCCAGATCGAGCAGGGTTTTGAGGGTACTGCGGGCGTTGAGATAGCGCGTGCGATCGGCGAGATCGGCGTGCGTAAGGAGAATTTGGGCCGTATGGCGACCGTAGGGATGGAAGGCGTACTCGTAGGTATCGACCAATGCCGCTTGGCCGACGGCGGCGGCCGCTTGCAGCAGCGCCGTCTCTTTGGGGCGCTGCGTCCAGCCCAGGCGCTGCATGCCGGCGGCGATCGCTCCCGAGGAGACGAGGCACACGCGCCGTCCTTCGTCGAAGAGGCGGGCGATCTGGGCCGCCCAGCCGCGAATCGCCTCGTGATCCAGACCACGGCCGTCGGCGGTGACGAGGGCGCTGCCGACCTTGACGACGAGCAGCTTGGCGGCGGCGAGCGCTGCGCGGCGGTCAGGGTTCGTCATGCTCGGCCTCGTCGAGGTCGTCCAGGGCGTCTTCCGGACCCTGGAGCGCGGGCGTTTCGGCTTTCATCGCATCGAGCGTTTCTTGGACCGCATAGACGAGCGCCTGGCAGCCTTCACCGGTGGCCGCGCTGATGGCGAAGTGGCGCGGCGCAGGGCCGTAGGCGTCGAGAAACGCGGCGATGCGGGCCTCGCGTTCGTCTTCCGGGATCAGGTCGATCTTGTTGAGCACGAGCCAGCGGGGTTTGGCTGCGAGCGCCTCGTCGTAGCGGCGCAGCTCTTCGACGAGCGCGTGCGCATCGTGCACCGGGTCGGCCTCCGGGTCGAGGGGGGCGAGGTCGATGAGATGCAGCAGCAGGCGCGTGCGCTGCAGGTGACGCAGGAATCGGTGACCGAGTCCGGCGCCTTCGCTCGCCCCTTCGATCAGGCCGGGGATGTCGGCGATGACGAAACTGTGGTTGACGTCGGTGCGGACCACGCCGAGGTTGGGGTGGAGCGTGGTGAAAGGATAGTCGGCCACTTTGGGCTTCGCGGCGGAGACGGCGCGGATGAAGGTGGATTTGCCCGCGTTGGGCAGCCCCAGCAGCCCCACGTCGGCGAGCACGCGCAGTTCGAGGCGCAACAGGCGGTGTTCGCCCGGCTCGCCGAGCGTACGCTGGCGCGGGGCGCGATTGGTGCTCGACTTGAAATGGAGGTTGCCCAGCCCGCCGCGGCCGCCTTTGGCGATGAGCGCCCGCTCGCCCGGCCGGGCGAGGTCGGCGAGGAGCTCGCCGGTCTCGTCGTCGAAGATCAGGGTGCCGACCGGCACGCGCAGCGTCATGTCCTCGCCGGAGGCGCCGTAGCAGTCGCTGCCGCGACCGTTTTCGCCCCGCTTGGCGCGAAAGAGCCGAGTGTAGCGGTAGTCGATGAGGGTGTTGAGATTCTCGTCGGCCTCGAACCAGATGCTGCCGCCGCGTCCGCCGTCACCGCCGTCGGGCCCGCCCTTGGGGATGAATTTCTCCCGGCGAAACGAGGCGCAGCCGTCGCCCCCTTTGCCGGCAATGACTTCGATGCGGACTTCGTCGATGAATTTCATGGGTCTTCCAAAGAGGGAAAGCCTCACCCGGTGTGCCGGACGAGGCTTTCCTCAGGCCGCAGGGGCGGCGCGGTGAATCAGGCTTCGAGCGGCCGGACGGTGACGTAGCGGCGCTGCTTCGGACCTTTGACGGTGAATTCGACGATACCGTCTTTCAGGGCGAAGAGCGTGTAGTCGCGCCCGACGCCGACGTTGTCGCCAGCGTGGAACTGGGTGCCGCGCTGACGCACGATGATGTTGCCGGCGATCACGAATTGGCCGCCGTAGCGCTTCACGCCGAGCCGTTTCGATTCGGAGTCGCGGCCGTTACGGGAACTGCCGCCCGCTTTTTTGTGTGCCATGGTCGTTGTCCTCGCGCAATAGGATCAGGCTTCGATCGCCTGGATGTGCAATTCGGTGTAATTCTGCCGGTGGCCTTGATGCTTCTGGTAGTGCTTGCGGCGGCGCATTTTGAAGATACGCACTTTGGGGTGCCGGCCGTGGGCGACGACCGTGGCCTTCACGCGCGCGCCTTCGAGCACGGGCGTGCCGATTTTCACCGAATCACCTTCACCGGCCATCAGGACCTGGTCCAGGGAAATTTCGGCGCCCACTTCAGCAGGTATCTGTTCTACTTTGATCTTTTCGCCGACGGTGACGCGATACTGCTTGCCGCCGGTTTTTATGACCGCGTACATGGCGCTGCTCCGAAAAAAAGAGTATGGAAGAACATGAAATTATAACGAGAGGTGGAGTCATGGTCAAGCAAAAGTCCGGTTGCGTTAGACTGTCTTCCGTCGTTACCACGTCGTCCTCGTGAGGTCTGTCCATGTGTCAGCTGCTCGGCATGAACTGCAACGTTCCCACCGACATCTGCTTTTCCTTCACCGGCTTCCGCGCGCGAGGCGGGCGCACTGACCACCATCGCGACGGCTGGGGGGTCGCTTTTTTCGAGGGGCGTGGCGTGCGCGTCTTCCTCGATCCGCAGCCGAGCGCCGATTCGCCGATCGCCGAGCTCGTGCGCCACTACCCCATCCGTTCGCTCAACGTGATCGCCCACATCCGCAAGGCCACGCAAGGGGTGGTGCGGTTGGAGAACACGCATCCTTTCGTGCGCGAGCTGTGGGGCCGCTATTGGGTCTTTGCGCACAACGGCAATCTCCTCGACTATGCGCCTCCTTTGAGCGGCCGTTTCCTGCCCGTGGGGGATACCGATTCGGAACGGGCCTTCTGCCACCTGCTCGATACCTTGGCGCGGCGTTTTCCCGACGGGCCGCCGACGCCGGCAGCGCTCTTCGCCACGCTGCGCGAGACGGTGCGGCAGATCGCCGGCCACGGGGAATTCAATTTCCTGCTCTCCAACGGCGAGCGGCTCTATGCGCACGCTTCGACCCGCCTGTGCTACCGGGTGCGCCAGGCGCCCTTTGCCGCGGCGCATCTGTGCGACGAAGACCTGACGATGGACTTCAGCGAGGTGACCACGCCGCAGGACCGCGTGGCGGTGATCGCCACCACGCCGCTCACCGACAACGAAACCTGGACGCCGATTCCGCCGGGGACGCTGGTGGGCTTTTGCGAGGGGGCAGTGGAGGAAGTGCAGGCTTGTACTCTGGGAAAATGATAGAGTCCGTGCTGATAGAGTCCATGCTCATTGATCCAAGTCGGGAACGATGATCATTCTGCGATGACTTGTAAATCTCATTTGCTCTGGGCCGTGTCGGCATCGTGGCCATGGCGCTGGCGGCTGGGCTTTCGCCTCTTCGCCAACGGCGGATTCGCCGAGGCGGCCTTGAACCTGGTGGCGAGCAGTGCGGCCTTCTATGCGTGGTGGCATCTGCATTGACGATTTCGGAGCGAAGAATGGAAGACGAAGGGCGCAAGATCGTGGCCGTGCTCGCGCCGCTACCACGGCGGCTTGCTTCCGCCCTCTACGAATTGCTGCT
>JAQUGB010000099.1 GCA_028684345.1 Tepidiphilus sp.
TAGCGAACGGCGGCAGACTCATCGAAGGGAAGGCAGCGGCCGGCAAACTCTTCTTGGAACATGCTCTGCGCAACGCTGCAGAGCGCTTGGCGCTTCCGGCCGTCTGGTAAAAGGGCGATGCCCAGTTCGATTTCGGCACGGACGGTGGCACAGAGGTAGACCTGGGAGGGCGCTTGGCGATCGAGCCAGGCGAGCACCTGCGGCGCCGGGGCGGGGCGCATGAGTTCGGACAGGACATTGGTATCGAGCAGGATCATGCCGTCTCGTCGTGGAAGGGGGGCGGTCGCGGGGCCGTGCGGGGAGGGATGGGGAGATCGTCCACACCGAGGTCGTGGAAGCGCTGCGCGATGCGCCGGCCAAGCCCTGGTGTTTCCTCTTCCAGCACGGCGCGACGCAGCAGACGCCGGGCTTCCTCTTCCACTGAGACGCCGTCTTGCGCGGCACGCCGTTTCAAGGCCGACTCTAGGGTTTCGTCGATCTGGGAGATCGTCAAGCTCGACATGGAAGGCTCCGGTACATGCATCATGCCTTTCAGTGTAAGCATCGACCGTCCAGACGGCAAGAAAGTTCGCAGAATGGGGCACGGCTCTGCTGCCGTGCGTGACGTGATCGGGAGATTGCCCACGCGAGGCCGTGGAAGCGACGGACGATGCGCCGGCTTCGGGGCCGTGCCGCAGCGATCAGCTTGTCGCGCACCGGGTCAATCCCAGTGCCTCGGCGATCGCCAGCGTCGGTTCGGCCTGATTCATGGTGTAGAAATGCAGGCCCGGGGCGCCGAGTTGGAGCAGCCGCTCACACAGGCGCACGAGCACTTCCAGGCCGAAAGCGCGCACCGACTCGGCATCGTCGCCGTAGGCTTCCATCTTCTTGCGGACCCAGCGCGGGATTTCGGCGCCGCAGGCGTCCGAGAAGCGCGCGAGCCGCGCGAAGCTGGTGATCGGCATGATGCCGGGCACGATGGGGGCGGTGACGCCGCGGCGCCGGGATTCCTCGACGAAGTGGGTGTAGGCGTCGGCGTTGTAGAAGTACTGCGTGAGGGCGCAGTCGGCGCCGGCGCGCATCTTGCGGGCGAAGGCGTCGAGATCGGCCGTGGCGCTGGCCGCCTGCGGGTGATATTCGGGGTAGGCCGCGACCGCGATCCAGAAGTGATCGCCCGTTTCGGCGCGGATGAATTCGACGAGGTCGCTGGCGTGGCGCAGCTCGCCGGGGTCGCGCACGCCGGAGGGGAGGTCGCCCCTGAGCGCCACGAGGCGCCGCACGCCGAGCGCCTGGTACTGCTGCAGGATCTCGCGGATCTGGGCGCGGGTGGCGCCGATGCAGGAGAGGTGGGGGGCGACGTCGAGTCCGGCGCGGTGCAGCCGCTCGACCACGGCGAAGGTGCGCTCGCGGGTGGAGCCGCCGGCACCGTAGGTGACGGAATAGTAGGCCGGGCGCAGGCGCTGCGTGAGGCGCCGGCGCGCCTCCTCGAGCTTGGCTTCGCCTTCCGCCGTTTGCGGCGGGAAGAATTCGACGGACAGTTCCAAGTGCTGCATCACGGGGTTCCTCGGCGTTCGCGCGCACGCCCTCCGCACCAGGGCGGTGCGCGGCGGTGCGGGGCTCAGTAGCGGTAGTGTTCGGCCTTGTAGGGCCCGTCGACGGGCACGCCGATGTAGGCCGCCTGCTCGGGCGTGAGCCGGGTGAGCTGGACGTTGAGGCGGGTGAGCTGCAGCCGGGCGACTTTCTCGTCGAGCTGTTTGGGCAGTCGATAGACGCCCACGGGGTAGCGCTCGGGGTGCGTGTAGAGTTCGATCTGCGCGAGCACCTGGTTGGCAAACGACGAGCTCATCACGAAACTGGGGTGCCCGGTGGCGCAGCCGAGGTTTACCAGCCGCCCTTCGGCGAGCAGGATGATGCGCTTGCCGTCGGGGAAGATGACGTGGTCGACCTGCGGCTTGATGTTCTCCCAGCGGTAGTGGCGCAGCGAATCGACGTCGATCTCGTTGTCGAAGTGGCCGATGTTGCACACGATCGCCTGGTCTTTCATGCGGCGCATGTGCTCGTGGGTGATGACGTGGTAGTTGCCGGTGGCGGTGACGAAAATGTCGGCCTTGTCGCAGGCTTCTTCCATGGTCACCACACGGTAGCCTTCCATCGCCGCCTGCAGGGCGCAGATGGGGTCGATCTCGGTGACCCACACTTCGGCGCGCAGCGCCCGCAGCGCCTGGGCCGAGCCCTTGCCCACGTCGCCGTAGCCGCAGACGACGGCGATCTTGCCGGCGATCATCACGTCGGTGGCGCGCTTGATGCCGTCGAGGAGCGATTCGCGGCAGCCGTAGAGGTTGTCGAACTTGGACTTGGTGACCGAGTCGTTGACGTTGATCGCCGGAAAGCGCAGTTCGCCGCGCTCCTGCATCTGGTAGAGGCGATGCACGCCGGTGGTGGTCTCTTCGGTGACGCCGCGGATCGCCGCGATGCGCCGCGAATACCAGGTGGGGTCGCGCTCGAGCTGCACGCGCACCCGGGCGAAGAGCACCTTTTCTTCGAGGGTCGTGGGGTGGTCGAGCACGCTCGGGTCGCGCTCGGCCTTGGCGCCCAGGTGCAGCAGGAGCGTGGCGTCGCCCCCGTCGTCGAGGATCATGTTGGAATGGCCGCCGTCGGGCCACTCGAAGATGCGGTGGGTGTAGTCCCAGTATTCTTCCAGCGTCTCGCCTTTCTTGGCGAAGACGGGGATGCCTTCGGCGGCGATGGCCGCGGCGGCGTGATCCTGGGTGGAGAAGATGTTGCACGAGGCCCAGCGCACCTGAGCGCCCAGCGCCACCAGCGTCTCGATGAGCACGGCGGTCTGGATGGTCATGTGCAGGCTGCCGGAGATGCGGGCGCCGGCCAGGGGCTGTTGCTCGGCGTATTCGCGGCGCAGCGCCATGAGGGCGGGCATCTCGCTCTCGGCGATGCGGATCTCCTTGCGGCCCCATTCGGCAAGGGAGAGATCGGAGACGACGTAGTCGGGAGTGGATACGGCCTGGTTCATCGAAATGCTCCTATTCGGGAACGAGGCCGAGCGGATGCGCAGCTCACCTGCGTCTTCCGTTCGGCCGGAGAAGACGGGTGAGCGCCGTTGGATCTGAACCGAGCCTGGCCCGCGCGGGCGGGTTGCAGCGCTCCTCGGTTGCGGGGGATTATAGCAAAGTGCTTTGCACCTGTTCTCGATGGTTTTTCGCGGCGCCCCTCATTCGCGGCGACCGACGGATTGCACGTAGCGCACCATGAGATAGACCATGGCGAGCGGCAGGACGAAGGAGAGCATGAGCCGGACATATCCTTCGCTCCAGGGGTGGGCGCTTGCGTCCAATCCCAGATGGACGAGGTAGGCGAGGTAGAAGGCGAGCAGCAAGGCTCCGTCGCTGCGGCGAATTCCGGCGCCGGAGACGATGATGGGTAGCAGCACCACCGTGGTGCCCAGCATGACCCAGGAGTCGACGTGACGTATCGTCTCGCTCACCAGGATTCCGTGCGGCGCGACCAGGGCGGTGGCGCCGAGTACCGAGAGCAGGTTGAACGTGCAGGAGCCGATCACGTTCCCGACGGCCATGTCGCGATGGCCGCGAAGGGCAGCAACGACGGAAGTGGCGATCTCGGGCAGCGACGTGCCTACCGCCACGACCGTGAGGCCGATCACCAGCTCGCTCACGCCAAAGCTGCGGGCGATGCCGGAGGCGGCCCCCACGGCCAGGTCGGCCCCGTAGATGAGGAGCCCTAGGCCGACGAGCACCAGCGACAGCTGCACGCCCGCGTGCGCGTCCCAGCGGCTTTGGGGGATGTCGGTGGCGAGCCCGGCTTCTTCCTGGGGCGAGAGGGTGCGCGCTTGGCGGAGGAGAAAGACCGTATAGGCGATCATTGAGGAAAAGAGGATCAGGCCATCGAGGCGGCTGAGGATGCCGTCGAAGGAGGCGGTGCAGAACAGGGCGACGGCACCGAGCAGCACGGGGATTTCTTGCCGCAACAGTTGAGAGTGGACCTGGATATGCCCGATGATCGCGGTGACGCCGAGGATCAGCAGGATGTTGGCGATGTTGGAGCCGATCACGTTGCCTAGCGCAAGATCGGGCGCACCGCGCAAGCCCGCGCCGACCGAAACGGCGAGTTCGGGGGCGCTGGTGCCGAAGGCGACGATGGTGAGCCCCACGACCAGGGGCGAGATGCCGAATCGTGTGGCGAGGCGCGCGCCGCCGCGCACGAGCCATTCGGCGCCCAGGGTGAGCAGCCCGAGGCCGGCCGCGAGCAGGATGAATTCGAGCAGGAGCGAGGCATCGGAGGACATGGGGCGGATTTTAGCTCAGGGGGTCCGCGTCATGGCAGCGGGAAAAACTGATGATGCCTTCGAAAAATCCACCCGGACGTACCGTGCGGTACGTCCGGGCGCTTCGGTGGGTCACAGACCGGCGTCGGCGCGCAGCGCTTCGGCTTTGTCGAGCATCTCCCAGGTGAATTCGGGTTCCTCGCGGCCGAAGTGGCCGTAGACGGCGGTTTTGGAATAGATGGGACGCAGGAGGTCCAGCATTTCGATGATGGCGCGCGGACGCAGGTCGAAGTGCCGGCGCACGAGGGCCTCGATCTTCTCGTCGGGGACCTTGCCGGTTCCGAATGTCTCGACCATGAGGCTCACCGGGCGGGCTACGCCGATGGCGTAGGCGATCTGCACTTCGCAGCGATCCGCCAGCCCCGCGGCCACGACGTTCTTCGCCACGTAGCGCGCGGCGTAGGCCGCCGAGCGGTCGACCTTGGAGGGGTCCTTGCCGCTGAAGGCGCCGCCGCCGTGGTGCGCCGCGCCGCCGTAGGTGTCGACGATGATCTTGCGCCCGGTGAGGCCGCAGTCGCCGTGCGGGCCGCCGACCACGAAGCGCCCGGTGGGGTTGATGAGATATTTGATGTCGGGGGCGCGCAGCTCCGGCGGGATGATCGGGTGGATGATCTCCTCGATCACCGCCTCGCGGATCTCATCGTAGGTGATGTCGGGGTGGTGCTGGGTGGAGAGGACCACGGTTTCCACCTGGGTGGGCTTGCCGTCCACGTAGCGCACCGTCACCTGTGACTTGGCGTCGGGCCGCAGCCACGGGAGCCTGCCGTCCTTGCGCACTTCGGCCTGGCGCTGCATGAGGCGGTGGGCGTAGTAGATGGGCAGGGGCATGAGCACGGGGGTTTCGTTGCAGGCGTAGCCGAACATCAGGCCTTGGTCGCCGGCGCCTTGGTCGAGCGGGTCGTCGAAAGCCTTGCCCACGCCCTGGGCGATGTCGGGCGACTGGCGGTTGATGGCGGTGAGGATGGCGCAGGACTTGTAGTCGAAACCGATGTCGGAATCGTCGTAGCCGATGCGCCGGATGACGTCCTGCGCGATCTCGCGGTAGTTGGGGTGCGCCTTGGTGGTGATCTCGCCGGAGATGACCACGAGCCCGGTGGAGACGAGGGTCTCGCAGGCGACGCGCCCGTGGGGGTCTTCGCCGAGGATGACGTCGAGCACGCCGTCGGAGATCTGGTCGGCGACCTTGTCGGGGTGCCCTTCCGAGACGGATTCGGAGGTGAAGAGGTATTCCTTGGCCATGCAATCGCTCCCTTCGATCCCCGTGAGGCGGCGTGCCGGCTCTGGGGATCAGGGGAGCGGGCGACGCTTTAGCGGTATTTCTTGGGCAGCTCGACTAACCTGCTGCGCGGCTGCATGGCGGCGTTGCGCGGTGCTCGGATGCTCGCCTATCTGGGTGATATGTCTCGCATCCTGCGCTCCGGGCGCCTTGCCCTGCAGCCGCTCGCGACGGTTCTTCGATCTGCCCTTCTTGTCCGCCCCGCAAGTTGTCGGATTAACTCGGCGGATGAGCGATAATTATAAATCTTCTTCAAGGTAATGAGGAAATGTCCCGTCTGCTGGTTGCCTTGCTGTGGGTGTTGCATTGGCTGCCGCTGCCGCTGCTGGCGGCGCTCGGCCGCGGTTTCGGGGCGCTGCTCTTTCATCTGGCGCGCTCGCGGCGCCACGTGGCCGAGGTGAATCTGCGGCTGTGCTTTTCCGAATGGACGGAGGCCGAGCGGCGTGCCGTGCTGCGCGAGCACTTCCGCCTGCTGGGGCGCAGCATCCTGGAGCGGGGGATTTCCTGGTTTGCCCCGGCCGAGCGCATCCGGCGGCTGGTGCGGCTCGAGGGCAAGGAGCATCCGGATGGCGTGCGCGCCCAGGGACGACCGCTGATCCTGCTCGTGCCCCACTTTCTTGGGCTGGACATGGGCGGCACGCGCGTGGCGATGGAGTACGACGGGGTCTACGTCTATTCGCGCCCCAAAAGGGACCCGGTGGCCGATCGATGGCTCAACTGGGGGCGTTCCCGCTTCGGCGATCAGCTGCAGGTGGCGCGCCAGGACGGTATCCGACCGGTGGTGCGCGCTTTGCGCGCCGGTCG
>JAQUGB010000100.1 GCA_028684345.1 Tepidiphilus sp.
CGAGCGCCATGGTCTCGGTGGAAACCGTGTCCGGCGCCAAGGAGGGTTCGCCCTCCTCCCAACGCATGGCGATGAGCGAGACGTTGTCCGAGTTGGGCCCCGCCTCCATCTCCGCCTGCTCCACCAGCTCGGGCACCACCTTCATGAGCGGCCCGCGCGCGAGGCGCTCGGCGATCTCCTCGTCGTCGAGCACGCCCCACAGGCCGTCGGAACACAGGGCGAGCACGTCCCCCGGCTGCAACACCGCCCGGCGGCCGAAGTCGATGTGCGGCAAGGTTTCCCCGCCGAGCGAGCAATAGAGGCGGTTGCGGCTGTCGTGCGTGCGCAACTGGGCTTCGCTGAGCACCCCCTGTTCGATCAGGAGCTGCGCGTGCGAGTGGTCGATGGTGCGCGTGAGCACCTTGCCATGGCGGATGTGATAGAGGCGCGAATCGCCCACGTGCGCCCACCAAGCGTATCCCCCTTCCTGCACGAGGCAGGTGACGACCGTCGCACGCGGGTTCCCCTCGATGTGATTCACGCGGGCATATTCCAGGATCGCATAGTGCGCGTTGATGATCGCCTGCGACAGGAAACTCAAGGGATCCTCGACGCGCGGCTTGGCCGACAGGCGAAACGCCTGGATGAGGCTCTGCAGCGCGATCTGCGCCGCCACTTCGCCAGCCGCATGCCCCCCCATGCCGTCGGAGAGCACCATGAGGAGCGCCTCGCGCGAATAGGCATAGCCCACCCGGTCTTCGTTCACCGGCCTTCCACCCACGCTCGTGGCCTGATGGATGGAGAACTTCATCGTTCGGCTCCTTCAGGAAGGGACGGCATCAGCGAGCGGTATTCGGTGGCGGCCACCAAGAACGGCACGTAGGCCGAGAGCACCTTCTGCACCGCATAGGCACTCTGCGGCCGCTTCTCGGGATCGAGCTGCATCAGGTCGACGATGAGATCGATCAGCTCCGGCGTATAGTGCTCCCGATAGGGTTCGAGGCGCTGCGCCAGATCGTCCTTCTCCTGCCGCGCCTCCGCCCGCGGCGGCGCCTGCCCGGTGACGCAGGTATAGAGCGTGGCGCCGAAGCTGTAGAGATCGGTCCACGGCCCGATGTCCTCCCGCTTGCCGCTGAGCTGCTCGGGCGGAGCGTAGCCGGGCGTGAACATCGTGCGCACCCACTCCTGGTCGGAAGACAGGCTCTGGCGCGCCGAGCCGAAATCGATCAGCACCGGATCGCCGTTGCGCCGCAGGTAGATGTTGGCCGGTTTCAAGTCGAGGTGCAGCAGCTTGTGCGTATGCACCTCGCGCAGGCCCGAGAGGACCCGCAAGCCCATCGCCCGGATGAAACTCTCGCGCAGACCCCCGTGCTTTTGCCGGATGTACTGCAGGAGCGTGCGCCCTTCTTCATACTGCATCACCATGTAGACGGTCTGGTTGGCGCGGAAAAAGTTGAGCACCCGGATCACGTTGGGATGATTGATGCGCGCGAGCGACCGCCCTTCCTCGAAGAAACACTTCAGCCCGAAGAGGAAGGCCCGCTCGCAATCGGGCAGGATCTCCGGCTCGATATCCCCTTCCTCGCGCCGCGCCAGGGTATGCGGCAGATACTCCTTGATCGCCACCGTTTTTCCTTCGCGATCGCGGGCGCGATAGACGAAAGAAAACCCCCCCTTGGCGAGCAGGTCGAGAATGCGGTAGCCCTCCACGAGCCACCCCTCGGGCAACGGAGCGTTTTGTTGTGTCGACATGGCCGGACCGGGTATGATAAACCGCCTCGGACGAAGCGTGGAATCACTCAATGATACACAGTATGACAGGGTTTGCCAGCGCGCAAACCCAAATCGGCGCTCGGCTCCTGCGCCTCGAACTGCGCAGCGTCAACGGACGCTTCCTCGACCTCTATTTCCGCCTGCCCGAGGACTGGCGCTCCTTCGAGCCGCTGCTGCGTGAACGCCTGCAAAAGGCGCTCGCCCGCGGCAAGATCGAATGCCGGCTCGAAGTGCAAAGCGCGCCCGTGCAAGCGGCGCTCACGCTCGACGCCGTCGCCCTGCAGGCGCTCGCCCTCACCCAGACCGAGATCCACCGCCATCTCCCCGAAGCGGCCTCCCTCACGGTGGGCGAGATCCTGCGCTGGCCCGGCGTGGTGCGCGAACCCGAGCTCGATCCCCAAGAAACGCAACGGCGCCTGCTCGAGCTGCTCGAGACGACGCTCGCCGAACTCCTCGCGCACCGTGCCCGCGAAGGCGAGGCACTCGCCAGTGCCATCCGTGAACGGGCCGCCGCCATCGCCGAGCTCGTCGAACGCGCCCGCGCGCTTGCGCCCGAAGCCGTCGAGGCCCAGCGCCGCAAGCTCCTCGAAGCGCTCGAAGCGCTCGGCCAGACGCCCGATCCCCAGCGCGTGGAGCAGGAAGTCGCCCTCGTCGCCCAGCGCCTCGACGTCGCGGAAGAACTCGACCGCCTCTCCTCCCACCTCCAAGAGCTCGAACGCACGCTCACGCACGGCGGCCCCGTCGGCAAACGGCTCGACTTCCTGCTGCAGGAATTCAACCGCGAAGCCAACACGCTCGCCTCCAAGGCCGGCAGTCTGGCGCTGTCGCGCCTCGCGCTCGAGATGAAAGTGCTCATCGAACAGATCCGCGAACAAGTGCAGAACCTCGAATGAACGAGCAGCCGCTTGGCACCCTCTACATCGTCACCGCCCCCTCCGGCGCCGGCAAGACCACCCTCGTGCATGCCGTGCTCGAACGCGAGCCGGGGCTTGCGCTCTCCGTCTCCTACACCACCCGTCCGCCCCGCCCGGGCGAAATCGACGGGCGCGACTACCACTTCATCGACTGGGAAGACTTCCTGCGCCTGCGCGACGGCGGCGAACTTCTCGAATGGGCCGAAGTCCACGGAAATTACTACGGCACCTCCCGTACGTGGATCGAAACCCAATTGCAGCAAGACCGAGACGTGCTCCTCGAGATCGACTGGCAGGGGGCGCGCCAAGTGCGCCGGATTTTCCCGCACGCCGTGAGCGTCTTCATCCTACCGCCCTCGATCGCAACGCTGGAAGCCCGGCTGCGCCACCGCGGCACCGACAGCGAAGCCACCATCGCCCGGCGCCTGGCCGCGGCCCGTGAGGAAATGCGCCACATCGAAGAATTCGACTACGTTATAATTAACGACCGGCTCGAGCGTGCCATCGACGAGCTCACCGCCGTCGTGCGCGCCGCGCGCCTGCGGCTGCCGGTGCAAAAGCGCCGCCACGCCGCCTACTTCGCCCAACTCCTACAGGAATGACCCCATGGCCCGCATCACCGTCGAAGACTGCCTCAAGCACATCCCCAACCGCTTCGAGATGACGCTCGCCGCCGCCACCCGCGCGCGCCAGCTCTCCATCGGCGCCGAACCGCTCGTGCCGCTCGATCGCGGGCGCGAACGCGACAAACCCACCGTCATTGCGCTGCGCGAAATCGCCGCCGGCAAGGTCGGGCGCGACATCCTCGACCGCGCCCAGAGCTGAGACCGCCATGCCCGCCGCCGAGATCCTCTCCCCCCCCGACGAGAGCTCCGCGGCGCGCGAACCCTTCGTTTCCGTGGAGCTGCCGCCATCCTACGGCGCCCTGCGCGAGAAGCTCCTCGGCTACCTCCCCTCCGCCGAAGTCGAACGCATCGACGACGCCGCCCGCTTCGCCGCCTGGTCGCACCAAGGCCAGAAGCGCGCGAGCGGCGAGCCCTACGTCACCCATCCCATCGCCGTCGCCTCCATCGTCGCCGACTGGAAGCTCGACACGTCCGCCATCATCGCCGCGCTGTTGCACGACGTGATGGAAGACGCCCATATCCGCAAGAGCGAGCTCGCGCACCGCTTCGGCCCGGTGGCGGCCGAGCTCGTCGACGGCCTCACCAAGATCGAACGGCTCGAGAGCCAGAGCCTCGAAGACAACCAGGCGGAAAACTTCCGCAAGATGCTACTCGCCATGGCGCGCGACCTGCGCGTCATCCTCATCAAGCTGGCCGACCGCACCCACAACATGCGCACGCTGGGCGCCGTCGCCCCGGCCAAGCGCCGCCGCATCGCCCAGGAAACGCTCGAGATCTACGCCCCCATCGCCAACCGGCTCGGGCTCAACACCCTCTATCGCGAACTGCAAGATCTCGCCTTCCAGCACCGCCATCCCTGGCGATACGCCGTGCTCGCCCACTCCGTCGAAGCCGCGCTCGGAACGCGCGACGAACTCCTCGACAAGATCCGCACACTCATCGAACGCCAGCTCGTCGTCTGGGGGGTAGAAGCCCAGATCAGCAGCCGGCGCAAGCACCTCTATTCCATCTACCAGAAAATGCGCAGCAAGCACCTGCGCTTCGAGCAGATTCTCGACCTCTTCGGCTTTCGCGTCGTCGTGCCCGACGAAAAGAGCTGCTACCTCGCCATCGGCGCGCTGCACGCCGCCTTCAAGCCGGTGCCTGGCAAGTTCAAGGATTACCTCGCGCTGCCCAAGCCCAACGGCTACCAGTCGCTGCACACCACCGTCATCGGCCCGCAGGGCATTCCCGTCGAAATCCAGGTACGCACCCAAACCCAGCACCGGCTCGCCGAAGACGGCGTGGCCGCCCACTGGATCTACAAAGACGCCGGCGAGCGCGTCGACGCCTTCGAGCGCCAGACCCACGCCTGGCTGCAATCGCTCGTGCAGCTGCAATCGAACGACCCCGAAGCGCGCGACTTCCTCGAAAGCTTCAAGATCGACCTCTACCCGGACGAAGTCTTCGTCTTCTCCCCGCGCGGCGAGATCTTCGCCCTGCCGCGCGGCGCCACCCCCGTCGACTTCGCCTACGCCATCCACACCGACGTCGGCCACCGCTGCATCGCCTGCCGCATCAACGGCGAACTCATGCCGCTGCGCACGGAGCTCGCCAACGGCGACCGGGTCGAGATCATCACCTCCTCCTACCCCAGCCCCAACCCCGCCTGGCTCAACTACGTGCGCACCGCCAAGGCCCGCGCCGAGATCCGCCACTTCCTGCGCCACCAGAAAAACGAGCAGGCCGTCTCGCTCGGCGAGCGTCTGCTCGACCAGGCGCTGCGCCCGCGCGGCCTCACGCTGGGGCAGATCAGCGTCTTCGCCTGGGACCGCCTCCTGCGCCAGCACACCGGCCGCAGCAAGAAACAACTCCTCGAAGACATCGGCCTGGGGCACCTCAACCCGGCGCAGATCGCCGAAGAGCTCACCCACGCGCAAGACCTCGAATCCGGCCGCCCCGGCGTGCTCAAGCCGCGCGCCTCCGGCCCCGTGCTCATCCGCGGCGACGAAGGGCAAGCCGTCGTCTTCGGCCGCTGCTGCCATCCGCTACCCGGCGACCCCATCGTCGGGCTGCTCAGCAAAGGGCACGGCCTGGAGATCCACCGCCACGACTGCCCGCGCCTGCGCCGCCAGGGCGGCGACCGGCGCTGGATCGACGTCGACTGGGATCCCAACCGCCCCGAAACCACCCGCTTCGAAGTGGGGCTGCGCGTGCTCGCCCGCGACGCCGTCGGCATGCTCGCGCGCATCACCGCCGCCATCGCCGCCGAGCACGGACACATCCTCGCCGTGCAGATGGAAGCCCACCAGGGGTTGTATCTGGCCATCTCCTTCACCCTGCAAGTGGCCGACCGCATCCACCTTGCCCGCATCATGCGGGCCATCCGCCGCGTGCCCGAAGTCGTGCGCCTGCAGCGCGACCTCGACGCCCAGAAAGGACTCCACCGCGCCTGAGCCCAAGCCGGGCGAGCACGACCGCGCCCCTCCACTCTTCCCAA
The DNA here is from genome assembly GCA_028684345.1 of Tepidiphilus sp. Classification (GTDB taxonomy): domain Bacteria; phylum Pseudomonadota; class Gammaproteobacteria; order Burkholderiales; family Rhodocyclaceae; genus Tepidiphilus. The sequence continues at coordinate 5,772 of JAQUGB010000100.1, forward strand.
GCCGCGCCAAGCCCATTACAATCCCGCACGCCCGACACGACCCGAGGCACACCGGAGAGGAACGATGAATACGACCAACATGACGCAAGAAACGCTCGAAGACGGCGACATCCCCACGGTGGAGGAGCTGCTGGCCATGCCCGAAGAGGAATACATGTCGCCGCGCCAGCTCAAGTTTTTCAAGCACCTCCTGCTCGAAGAAAAGCGCAGGCTGCTGGAAAAAGCCGCCGAGACCACGCAATCCCTCCAGCAGGAGAACGAAGTCACTCCCGACTGGACCGACCGCGCCACCATCGAGGAAGAACAGGCGCTGGAGCTGCGTGTGCGCGACCGCGAACGCAAGCTCATGAAGAAGATCGACGAAGCGCTTGAACGCATCGAGAAAGGCACCTACGGCTGGTGCGAAGAAACGGGCGAGCCGATCGGCCTCAAGCGCCTGCTCGCCCGTCCCACCGCCACCCTCTGCCTCGAAGCGCAGGAACGGCACGAGCGCCTGGAAAAGCTGCAAGGCGGCTGAGCCACTCCCTCCTTTCGTTCCCGACCCCCGCCGGAGAGACCGTTGGAGCCATTCCTGCACGACACGCTCACGCAAGACAAGCGCCGCTTCGAGCCGCTCGACCCCGCTCGAGATCGGAAG
>JAQUGB010000101.1 GCA_028684345.1 Tepidiphilus sp.
GTTGGTTGCTGGTTCGAATCCAGCTGGGCCCATCAACCAAAAACACTGTGCCAGGCGCTCGACATCGAGCATTGGCTGGCCAAACGCGTTGCCACCAGGCGTTTCCTTCGCTTCACGGCAGCGGGCCAGGCACCCCCAGGGCATAGCCCTGCAGGTAGTCCACACCCAGCGCGCGCAAGCGTCGGGCGAGCGATTCATTGCGTACGAACTCGGCGACGACTTTCATTCCCAGGACACGGGAAAAATCGGTCGCGGCTTTGACGAGTTGCCGTACATTTTCATCGTGCTCCACCTGGACGATGAGCGATCCATCGAGCTTCAGATAATCAGGCACCAGCTGCACCAGCGCGCTGAGGTTGGAGTAGCCACTTCCGAAATCGTCCAGCGCCAGCTGTGCCCCATGGCGACGCACTTCGTCGGCGAAATCGCGGATCAGGGCAGGGTCCTTGAATGCCTCGGTTTCGGTAATCTCGAAGACCAGGTACGCGCCGCCGCCGCGAGCCAGCAGGTCGAGTATGAACGTACGCGTGCGCTCGTCGGAGACATCCAGATAGGAGAGGTTCACCGAGACTTGGGCGCCACTGCGTTGGGCTGCGTCGAGCGCGAGTTCCAGCACCCGACGTGTGATGCGGAAATAATGGCTCGTCTGTTTGACGATGTCGAGGAACTCACCGGGCGGATACAGCGTGCCGTCCCGCCCCCGAAGGCGCAGCAAGGCCTCATATTTCGGTCTTTCTCCCGTCATGGATACGGGCACGATGGGCTGAAAATGGCACAGCAGGCGCTCCTCGTGCAGCGCCTGCTTGATCTCATTGATCCAGAAGCGATTCTTGAGATAGGATTGATGCTGTCCGCTCAGGACGAAGACGCCCTCGCGCACCCCTTCTTCCTTGGCCTTCTGCAACGCAGATTCGGCCAAGGCCAGCAGATGATCGCCCCCGATGGCCATCCCAACGTAGAATTCGAGGTCGATTTCTTCCTCTTCCTCTCCAACGAGGACACGCAAGGAATGCACCGACTCGCGCAAGGAGCGCAGATGCACCTCGAAGGTGGCGGGGGGCATTTCTTGCGGGGCCAGCAAGGCGAAACAAGCGCCATAGCTGCGATAGACACCGATTTCCAGCGGCTGCAAGTATCGTACCAGACGGGCCGCAAGCTCGACGATCACCCGATCGCCCACATCGAACCCGTAATACTCGTTGACCGACTTGAATCCGGCCACATCAAGGAGCGCGAGCATGCCGAATCGATCACGCTCGAGCACCTCGATGAGGCTATTGCGGTTGGGCAGACCGGTGAGTCGGTCGATGGCCTGCCGTTCGATGCGTTCTTGGGCCTGGATGATCTCGGTGATGTCCTCGGCGACGCTGATGTACTCCAAGATCTCGCCGTGTTCGTCCAGCAAGGGGATGATGGTGGACTTGAGATAATACGCACGGCCATCCTTGGCGCGGTTCTTGATCACTCCGCGCCAGATCTGCTTGGCGCGTATCGTGCGCCACAGGGACTCATACACGGCGCTCGGCGTGTCCGGATGACGCAAAAGGGAGTGCGAGTTCCCCATGAGCTCCTCGGCGCGATACCCCGTGACTTGCTCGAACAGGGCATTCACATACGTGATGCGCCCTTGAAGGTCGGTGCGCGAGACGATGGCGGTTTGATCGAGCGCATAGCGGTATTGCTCGAGAACGCGCATCGATTGCGCCAGTTCCTGCGAAGTGACTTCACTCAGGTGCGCGAGCGCACGCAGGGTGCGGTTGGGCGCAGGCAGCTTCTGCCTCAGGACGGGGGACTTCGGATGGATCTCGTCCGACTCGGCCACGATGACCGCGGTGGTGGTCATGTTGAGCAGTCGATTGTCGCCGGACAGGTGAAAGAACTCGCCATAAGTGAAGAATCCGGCCGCGGGCGCGACGGCGGCGAGCGACCCGAGCTCGATCGGCGCGTGCTCTTTCAGATATAGGCGCCGCCCCCTGCAGGAATAGACATAGAGCGCCTCGGCCGGAACGTGACATGCAAGGTGCTCGGCTACTTCGCGGGCGCGTTCGAGCATGGTGAAGATGTCGCCGATGCCAAAGCGCACCGGCTCCTCCATGCGCAGGCGACCGGCGTAACGCAGCGCCCCGTCCTCGGTGAGCGACACAGGCAAGCGGGCGACGTCGACCCCCTGCGTGCGTGCGATCAGGGGAAATTCGACCATCGAAACGGGGATATTCTCCAGCACTTCCTCGCCAAGATAGTAGCGATACACGTCGAGCACCGGTTTGCCGTCGATCTCGTAGACGCATTCCTCGCGCGCCCGGGTGATGCGCATCGGGCGCCCCACCGAAGTGCAGTTGAGCAGAGATTCGGTACGTACGTGCAGATCCTGGCTGTAGAATGCGGCCAGGACCAAGCCGCGGGAATATACCTGATCACCATGGATGACGAAGGTGCCATGGAAACGCAGGTTGTCCGCCGCGACGCCTCCGGCCAGAACGAGCTCCGGTGCTCCGGCGGCAAAGCCTTCCAGAAAAGGCTCGGGGTTCGCGTCGAGTACGTTGCCAAAGGCGAGCGCCAGCCGCGCGCCCTCGGCCGCAAGCGCCATCCCGAGCGAGCGACCCGCCTCAGCATCGGGCTGCGCCACGTAGTACGTTTTTATCTGAGTGCTAGTGTGCTCCAGCACGGTGACGGAGAGGAGCACCCCATGGTCGAGGATGTCACCGCCTGCAATCGCGCCTGCAGCCGAAGCGCCGATCACCGCGAACCCTGGGAAGCGCTGCAGGCGCTCCAGCACCGTTTGGAGCAGACTTTCCTCGCACTCGGTGACGAATACCTGGATCAACCCCCGCCGATTCCGCAGATCGTGCGTGGCGCAGAGGGCATCGAGCGAGGCGAGATCGCAGCAGTGATGGGAGAAATGTTGCACCGGTGCTCCACGGAATGCGCTTCGAATGGATTGTACCGTGGCGTGGCCCTACTTTCGGGGATCCAAACACGCCACGGTAAAATCCATTTTCTCGCAGCCCTGTTCTACGGCACTCTGCCGTTAATTCTCCCAGATCTTTTCGATTTCCGGCAGGGCCTGAAGGAACGCATCCACCACTTTGGGGTCGAACTGCGTTCCACGATTCTCGCTCAGGTAGCGCACTGCCTCTTCGTGCGTCCATGGCCGTTTGTACGGGCGTTTCGAGCGCAGCGCGTCATAGACATCGCATACGGCGGCGATTCGCCCTTCCAGCGGGATCTCTTCTCCGCTCAGACCGGCCGGGTAGCCTTTGCCGTCCCAGCGCTCGTGATGGGTGAGCGCGATGCGACGCGCCATCTGCAGGATCTCGTGACCGTTCTTCGGGATGATGTCGGTACCGATCTCGGTGTGACGGCGCATCACCGCCATCTCTTCCTCGGTGAGCTTTCCCGGCTTGAGCAGGATCGCATCGGGAATGCCGATCTTGCCCACGTCATGCAACGGACTGGCCGCCTCGAGCTGCTCCACCCAGCTCAGCTCCTGCCCGAGACGGCGCGCCACGGCGGCGCACATCTTGGCCATGCGATGGATGTGCTCACCGGTATCCGCGTCGCGGTACTCCCCGGCCCGCGCCAGGCTCACGGTGAGATCCTTGGCCATCGCAGCGAGATCGTCGGTGTAGGCGTCGTAATAGACCGAGGCAACGAACCCCAAATCGAGGAAAACGGCGAAATTGACCGCGCGCAGAGTGCGTATCTGCTGCTCGTGATCCGAAATGCTCTCCATCACGATGGCGTTGATCTCACTCAGAACGACGGCATAAGCCCCGGAAAACAAGCGAAGATCGACGCCGCGCTGCTGGTGGATCTTGCCCATGCGCAATGCTGCCTCCACGTAGTCACGGTCGAACCGTCCCGCAAAGACGTATTCGAGCCAATGAGCTTTCTGCTTGGCGAGGGCGTGATGCACCTCGTCTTCCGAGGCGAATAGACCCAACGCTTCGGGCGAATCGAGTACACGGCGATAGAAGGCGCGGCTGACGCGGTCGATCTGCGGCGCGAGTCGGGGGAGAAACGCACGCAAGGTCTCTATGATTTCCTGATCGATGTCGAGAAAATCGATCCACTGCTGCAGCGTGACGGCCATGTCTTTCATCCCGCTCTCTGAGAATGCCGCGCGATCGCGGTGGTGATTCGGAGTCACTCGGAAAAACGGACGATTTTCATCGATTATAGCGCCAGCATCCGTAGAGCCGCAGTTTCTCCGTAATCATGCCCTACGTGAAAGCGGTACTCGATCGGTTTTGCATCGACCGTTCGATCAAATGGCGGAGCGGACCCTGAAACGTGTCCACCGGGAACGACGCTCGAGCCCCGTGGGTGATGATTATATCATATGCTATTAGGATTTCTCTTTGGGATAATGGCTATAGACGGGGAGACAGCCCCGCCCCGACGAGGCATGACCACACCCGACGAACCCTACTCTTCCCCGTCGTGGCATGACGCTCACGCGCGGAAGGATTGCTGCAGCCCCTGTTCGGCCTGACGCGCGGTTTCCAGGAGGAGTTTCGCCTTTTCTTCGCTGTCGCTGGCCCGCTCGGCCGCCCCGTCGGCCGCTTGTGCCGCCTGTTCGACCTGCTGGGCGAGCAGTTGCGCCGCCTTGACTTGTTCCTCGATGGCGTGCGACATGGAGGAGACGGCCTCGCGCGCCGCGTCGCTCACCGAGGAGATGGCGCGCAGCTCGTCCTCGACCTGCGCGGCGAGCGTTTCACCCTCCTCCACCCGCTCGCGCACTTGGGCCATCTGGGCGCCGGCGTCGTTGGATTGCTGCTGGACCTGGTCGATGATCTCGCGGATCTCGCGGGTGGACGCGGCGGTGCGCTCGGCGAGTTTGCGCACTTCATCGGCGACCACGGCGAAGCCGCGTCCGTATTCTCCGGCCCGCGCGGCTTCGATGGCGGCGTTCAAGGCGAGGAGATTGGTCTGGTCGGCGATTTCCTGGATCGCCTGGGCGATCGAGGAGATGTGCTGCGCCTGTTCGATGAGGGCCGAGACGGAAGTTCCCGCCCGTTGCGTGATCTCGACGATGTCGCGCATCTGGTGCGCCGTGCGCTCGATGATGGCCACGCCGGCCAGGCTGCGCTGCTGCGATTGCGCAGCACGCTCGTCGGCGAGGTGAGCCATTTCGTTGAGCCGGTCGATGTTGGCCGAGAGTTCCTCGATGGCGGCGGCCATCTTCTCCGAGTTCTCGGCGGCCAAGGCGGCGGCACGGCGGGCTTCGGCCGCGTCCGTGCTTTGTTCTTCCGCGGCGGAGCGTACCCGGGCGAAGACGGCCCGCTGGGCGAGGACCAGGTCGCGGATGGCGTCGCGCAGGCGCCCGATGGCGGCGATGATACGGCCGAGTTCGTCGTCGGAGGAAGGCGGCAATACCGCGGTGAGATCACGCCGGTCGACCACCGCGCCCACCGCCTCTTCGGCCTCGGCCAGACGGCGGCGCAGCATGCGATCCATCAGGATCCCCAAGACCAGAGCGAAAGCAACCAGCGCCGCCGAGGAAATCGTCACCAAGGTAGACCAGAACGCCGCTTCACGGCGGTATTTTTCGAATTCCTCGTCGTTGGCCTTTTCACGCCAGACGATGCGCTTCTCCAAACGGGCCTTGATGTCGCGCCAGGCGGGATTGAGCTCTCGCAGCACGATTTGACGCGCCTGCTCGATGTCGCCCCGATCGACCGCCGCCTGCAATCGCTGCACCGCCGGCACGACCCGGTTCTTCCAGTCGTTGATCATCCCTTGCAGGTCTTCGCGGACTTCCTTGCGCCGGGCCTTGGCAATGATCCCTTCGAGCAGACGGGGGAATTCATCCAGCGTCTTGGACAGGTTCTCCTTGGCTTGGCCATCTTCGGGCAGCAGCACGATGCCCCGGGCCGCGGCCTGCAGCTGGATGCCGGCGCGGTTGGCCTCGCGCATATCGACGGTGTTGGGCAGGATGGTCGTCTGCGTCGTGAGCAGGTGTCCGGCGAGCATGTCGCGCGTGTACCAGGAGACCCAGCCCGTGGCCGCACTGCCGAGCACGATCGCTCCCATGCTGGCCATGAGGGTGGTCCGTAGTTTGATCGCCATCGTTTTACTCCTGTAGATTCGAGGTTTGCTTTCGTTCTTTATCGACCATCGGCGCAAAAACTTGAGCCGTTCCGCGGACCGGCGAGGAGCTTTTGCCTGGCAGCGGTGTCTGAAAGCACAAAGAGGAGCATGCTATGATCGATCATTTCGATCCGCGTGGGGAATATCGGTGATCGTCGTCGATCTGCTGTGCGCTTCGGCGCATCGCTTCGAGGGGTGGTTCCCCTCGGCCGAAGCGCTGGAG
>JAQUGB010000102.1 GCA_028684345.1 Tepidiphilus sp.
GCTTTCAAGGTGAGCCAAGACCCTCCAGGGCGCAAAGGGGCAAACCAACCCTCCCACAGCACGCACCAAAGCGCCAGTACGAGCGCCAGTACGAAAGCCACCAGCGCCCACTCGTCACGTTTTCCCATACAATCCCCATTGATACGACCATGGCGCTTCGTCGCTCGAGCAGAAGACCCTCATGCCCATTTCCCGCGCGATGTACCCGATTCGATGGCTACGCCTCTTCGCTCGGCGCTTCCTGCACACCGTGCGCCGTGCCGACTGCCTCATGGTAGCCGCAGCCCTGACGTATACCACGTTGCTCGCGTTGGTCCCTCTCCTGACGATCACCGTGCTCGTCTTTCACAATTTTCCGGCCTTCGAAAAAATCGGCGAATCGCTACAGGATTTTCTCAGCGCCAACCTCTTGCCCGAAGCCGCCTCGCGTCTCGTCACACTCTACAGCCGCGAGTTCATCGCCAATTCGACCAAACTCTCGATGATCGGCACCGTGATGCTCATCGTCACGGCCCTGATGCTCTTGTCGACCATCGAATCGGCCTTCAACCGCATCTGGCGCGTACATCGCGCGCGTACCCTCGGCGCACGCCTGGTCACCTACTGGTTCGTCCTCACCGCGGGGCCCCTGCTGTTCGGCGCTGGCGTCTATCTGACCACGCAGTTGGCCAGGGAATCGCTCAAGCTCACGGGGCACGTCGGGCTGACCACGCCCCTCGTCTCCTTCCTCCTGACCTGGGGTTTTTTGTGCGCGCTCTATCAACTCGTCCCGCATCACCCGGTACGATCTCGCGATGCAGTCCTCGCCGCGTTCATCACCACAGGAGCTTTTCTGTTCCTCCAACGAGGGTTTGCCATATTCATCTCCCGTTTCGCCACATACGACCTCGTCTATGGCGCGTTCGCCGCCTTACCGATCTTTCTCGTCTGGATTTATCTCCTCTGGACGATCATCCTGCTCGGGGCGGCCTTGGCCGCCACACTCGGTGCGCTCTCGTCCTCACGCTTGCGGCCCCATGCACTCGAACCCGATTCGGCCTCCGCGCAGACCGACGAAGCAGGAGATCAATCCTCCATGAAGGGATCGACCTCGAACTGAAACACTTCGACGTCGCGTGTCTGCGCCTCGAACCGGATGAAATGCACCTGCCGCAGCAGCCACTTCCCCACGGCCGGCTCGCTGGCCTCGACCAATTTCGGACCGCAAACGGTCCCCTTCGTACAGACGAGCGCCGATTGCAGGCGCAAGGGCGGCGCCTTGCGCACCGACAAAGCCATTTGAGCTGCAGCACCCGCCGGCAAGGATTTCTCATGCCCCAGCGCGACCGGCTCGGGATCGAACCCTAACGCCTGGATACCCATCTGCAAACCGTTGGGATGCTGCCTCAACCAGCGCACCAACGCCAGCACCCAGCGTATATCCCCCCCTACGCGGATCGCGACGATCTGCCCCGGGAAAAAAATCGGCGCCTCGTTGTCCGTCCAGCGCAACTCATAGCCGCTGATGCTCACATCGGTGACACGAACCGGATGGATGGTCGCAGGCAAGCCGAGGCGATGGGACAACACCGCCTCCCAGCCGACGAGCAACTCGGCCATGGCATCGAAAGGTTTGCGCGGCAGTCGACGCTGCCAGCCGTAACGCCAGCGATCGAGCAATTCACGCAACAGGGCCGCCCGCCCATCGGCACTCAAGCCCCCCTCCTGATTCCGGCGCGCCGCCCAGTCTCCTCCTTCGAGAAGACGGATCGCCTCTTCCGCCCGTTTGGCGAGATCTTCGAGGGAAAAAGACAGGGTGGCCCGGGGACCATTCTCATGCCCCAAGAACCACGCTCTCGGTTCCGGCGGCTCGTCGAGCGACAAGGACATCACGAAACCATCTTCCTGATCCTGGCACGAGCCGTGCAGGGCGATGACGGGCGCCGCGCTCTGAATCCAGCGTAGCGCCCATAAAAGCTCTTTTCCGTCCATGAATCGAGGATCCGCCGCGGCCAGCGCGAATAACCATGCCAGCTCTCCGCGCACGGGCCCCTTGTCCGCATGGGCATGGCCAAACTGCGTGAGGAGACGCCAGAACCCCGGAGGCAAGACGATCCGGGTCATGGTCGCCAACAGATAGAGTCGCAACGCGAACCCGGCAAAGAATTTGCCCGCCAACTCGTTGCGCCTGGCATCGGGAAGCCACTCTTCGAGACGATCCACCGCCGTCGTCATGAACCGATGCAGAGCGAGCACGTCGCTGGCGGGCAGAGGAAAAGTCAAGGCCACCGAATGCTGAAGCAGTTCATCGATCGAGGCAAGCAAAGGTCTGGCCTCTTCGGCCAACCAAGCGGAATCCGTCCGTATGCGTATGCGTTCCAGACGGCGGCGTAGCGCCTCGATTTCCCGTTCATCGATCATGGCATAATCACTTGGAGCATGTGGGGCGATTCTACACCGCCCTTCATTTTCCCAGTACAATCGGCGGCACGTGCGCCAGGGTGGTGAAATCGGTAAACACAGCGGACTTAAAATCCGCCGCCGTGAGGCTTGGGGGTTCGAATCCCCTCCCTGGCACCAAAGGCACCGTCCAGGCGCTTCAATGGATCGCCCAACCAGCTGAAAATAAAGCAGTTGTTTTCTCTGTGCGTTTCGCCTACCGCCGAGCGTTTTCGTGCCTCTCGCGTAAAGACGCGGTACTTTTCTGGTATCCGCTTGCCGCGGCACCCATTTCCGACGCGGCACGAGCAAGGCAGGCGCCATGGACGACTAGCCTTCCTGCCAATAACTCATTGAAAACAAAAGGAACTTGGCGGAGGCGGTGAGATTCGAACTCACGAGGGGCGCGAACCCCTGGCGGTTTTCAAGACCGCTGCCTTCAACCGCTCGGCCACGCCTCCGTGTGCCGACGCATTGCGCGCCGGCGAGGTCGATTCTACCGCAAACTCAGGCGAACGCCGTCGCTCCGCTACCGCCCAGCTCCGCCCGCAGCGCGGCGGCGAGCGTGGCCGGCGGGTGGACCACGGCATGCGGTGAAGGACCGCGACGGCGCGGTGGCGCCCAGATGGCATCGGGGAAGTGGGCGTCGTCGCGGTAGCGCGGAATCACGTGCCAGTGCAGGTGCGGCACCATGTTGCCGAGACTGGCGAGATTGATCTTGTCCGGGCTTATGAGGCGGCGCAGCACGCGTTCCGTACCAAGCACCACCCGCCACAGGTGCATGCAATCGTCCGCGTCGAGATCCGTCATCTCGGCGACGTGCTCGTTCCAGATCACGCGCAGATATCCGGGATAATCTGTATGATTAGCGTCGATGACGCGACAGCGGCCATCGCGCCACAGCACTTCCTCCTCACTCCCTAGGCATAGAGGGCAACTATCGGGACGATTCGATCGTATCGGCATCATTCCATCCTCACGAGAGGAACTTCGACAATATAATCCTCGCCTCTGCCCCACGCAATCGCCATCATGGATACTCGACCCAATTCCTCATTCCAGCTTCAATGGCGCGAGGCGCTCTCGGTGAAGAACGATGCCATCGACCGTGACCATCGTCGTCTCATCGGGCTCATCAATCGGGTGCAAGGCATGTTGGCGCACGACAGTTCGGTCGGCGAACTCACTCAGGCCCTGGACGAACTCGCCGACTATACCGCCACGCATTTCCGTCGCGAAGAAGTGATCCAGCAGACCATCGGCTACCCCGAAGCGCGAGCCCATGCCATGCAGCATCGCGAACTCACTGACCAGCTGCATGCGATCACTGCCGAAATCCTCTCCCTGGCTCATGGCGGCAATACGGTGCATGCGCTCTCACCCGAACTGCGGCAACGCATTCTGAATCTTTTTCGCGAGTGGCTCATCACCCATATCATTCAACAAGATTTACGATACAAACCCTGGATCGAACGCTTCCCCTCCGACTGGGCGCCGGCAACGGCGGAAAACGGAGCGGATGGCTGACATCCGATTACAATGAACATCCCATTCCATCACGAAAAAAGATGTACGACAACACCCTCCCCAACTCAAGTTTTCATCTCCAGTGGCGAGACGAACTATCGGTGCACAATGATGCCATCGATCGGGACCATCGCTGGCTGATCGAGCTCGTCGACCGCATCCAGTCGTTGATCCTCCGGCGCGCCTCGCTCGCCCGGCTCACCGTCGCACTCGACGAACTCGCCCGCTACACCGAAGAGCACTTCACGCGCGAAGAACTGATCCAGCAGGCAGCGGGTTACCCCCACCTCGACGAACATCGCTGCTCGCACGAGAAACTCAAGCGGCAGCTGACCGACATCACCGCCCGCATCCTCGCCCAGCCGGTCGAACAAACCACGCTCGATGCGCTCGACGACGACACCCGCCGTGCGCTCCTCGATCTGCTGCGATCCTGGCTGATCGATCACATCATCAGGGAAGACCTCCAATTGCGTCCGTGGTTGGCACGTTTTCCCCGCGACTGGAACCCAGCCACGCCCCCCTCCTACCCTCTTCAAAAAGAGCCCTCCACGACCGCACCCGGCTAAAATCCCGGTTCCGGGAACAAAACATCAAGGAGGGGACGATGACGGCAAGCCACTGGATCCTGCTTGCGCTGGGCGGGTTCGGCGCCGGCGCGATGAACGCGATCGCCGGCGGCGGCACCTTCCTCTCCTTTCCCGCGCTGCTCGCGATCGGCCTGCCGCCGGTCACCGCCAACGCAAGCAACTCGGTGGCCTTGTGGCCGGCGAGCCTGGCGAGCGCCTGGGCCTATCGCCGCGAGCTCGCCCGCTACCGCCGACACCTACCGCGTCTGACCTTGGCCGCGTTTCTCGGCGGTGCGCTGGGCGGTGGCTTGCTGCTGGTGACGAGCAATGCCCTCTTCGCTCGCCTCGTCCCCTGGCTGCTGCTCACGGCCACGCTCCTCTTCGCGCTCGCCCCGCGCATCAACCGCTGGCTGGAGGCGCGTCGCCGCGCTGGCCCGCGGCACACGTTGGGCTGGGGCGGGACGATCTTCCAGCTCCTCGTGTCGGTCTATGGCGGATTCTTCGGCGCCGGCATGGGCATCGTGATGATCGCCGCCATCGCCATGCAGGGTATCGAGGACATCAATGAGATCAACGCGCTGAAGAACTGGCTCTCGGCGGTGATCTACAGCGTGGCCGCCCTCACTTTCACCCTGGGCGGCGCCGTGAGCTGGCCGCACACGCTGGTGGTGCTCCTGGCCGCTGCCGCGGGCGGCTATCTCGCAGGGCGCATCGCCCGCCGGCTGCCGGCGATCTGGCTGCGCCGCTTCATCCTCTTGGTAGGAACGGCACTCACGCTTTATTATTTCTTTTTTTGATCGAGAAGAGAGGGAAACCCCATGACCATCGCCTTGCCCCAAGGCGTGCAACTGCACGCACCGCTCCATCCCCGTTTCGACGAGATCCTCACGCCCGAGGCGCTCGAGTTCGTCGCCAAGCTTCATCGCCGTTTCGAACCCCGCCGCCAGGAGCTGCTGCGCGCCCGCGAGGAACGCCAGGCGCGCATCGACGCCGGCGAGAAACCCGACTTCCTGCCCGAGACGCGCGCCGTGCGCGAGGGCGAGTGGAAAATCGCGCCGCTGCCCAAGGCGCTCGAATGCCGTCGCGTCGAAATCACCGGCCCGGCCGCCGACCGCAAGATGGTCATCAACGCCTTCAATTCGGGGGCGGACAGCTACATGACTGACTTCGAGGATTCCAACAGCCCCAACTGGTTCAACCAGGTGCAGGGGCAGATCAACGTCTACGACGCCATCCGCCGGAAGATCGACTTCGTAGCCGAAAACGGCAAAGAATACAAACTCGCCGACAAGATTGCCGTGCTGCAGATCCGTCCGCGCGGCTGGCACCTCGACGAAAAGCACGTCACCGTCGACGGACAGCGCCTCTCCGGTTCGCTCTTCGACTTTGGTTTGGCCTTCTACCACAACGCCAAAGAGCAGCTCGCGCGCGGCCAAGGCCCCTTCTACTATCTGCCCAAGCTCGAAAGTCACCTGGAAGCGCGCCTGTGGAACGACGTCTTCTGCTTCGCCCAGGACGAACTCGGTCTGCCGCGCGGCACCATCAAGGCCACAGTGCTCATCGAGACGATCCTCGCCACGTTCGAGATGGAAGAGATCCTCTACGAGCTGCGCGACCACTCCGCCGGGCTCAACGCCGGACGCTGGGACTACATCTTCTCCTGCATCAAGAAGTTCCGCAAGGACAAGGACTTCTGCCTGGCCGACCGCGCGCGCATCACCATGGAAGTCCCCTTCATGCGCTCCTATGCGCTCGCGCTCGTCAAGGCCTGCCACAA
>JAQUGB010000006.1 GCA_028684345.1 Tepidiphilus sp.
TCCATCCCCGAGACGGCGGCATTTTTGACGAGTTCTTCCGGCGGATAATACATTTTCTGAGCCATGGGTCGATCTCCCTCTTCAATGGTTCGTTCGAACGGACCGCGCAGACTCCGGTCCATCCGGGCACCCTTTGATTGAAACGGCTTTATCTTACATCAGACTTACTGGGCAAGAGGGCAAAGGTCATTCCGTCGGCGCCCACCCTGTTTTAGAATAGCGCACTCTGCGATGGAGCCTGTGATGACCACTATCCGCGAAGAAGACCTGATCGAATCGATCGCCGACGCATTCCAATACATCAGCTACTACCACCCCGTCGATTACATCAAGGCGCTCGCCGAAGCGTACGAGCGCGAGCAAAGCCCTGCGGCGAAAGACGCCATCGCCCAGATCCTCACCAACTCCCGCATGGCCGCCGAGGGCCACCGCCCGATCTGCCAGGACACGGGCATCGCCACGGTCTTTTTCGAAATCGGTCAGGACGTGCGTTTCGACACGCGCCTCAGCCTGCAGGAACTCATCGACGAAGGGGTACGCCGCGCCTACACCAATCCGGACAATCCCTTGCGCGCCTCGGTCTTGCGCGACCCCGCCGGCAAGCGGCAGAACACGCGCGACAACACCCCGGCCGTGGTCCACGTCGAGCTCGTACCGGGTGATAAAGTAGAAGTGATCTGCGCGGCCAAGGGCGGCGGCTCGGAGAACAAAGCCAAGCTCGCCATGCTCAACCCCTCGGATTCCCTCGTCGACTGGGTGCTCAAGACCGTGCCCACCATGGGAGCGGGCTGGTGCCCGCCCGGCATCCTCGGCATCGGCATCGGCGGCACGCCGGAAAAAGCTATGCTGCTCGCCAAGAAGTCCCTCATGGCCCCCGTCGACATCCACGAGTTGCAAGCACGCGCCGAGCGCGGCGAGGAGCTCGGCACCGCCGAGCGGCTGCGGCTCGAACTCTACGACAAGGTCAATGCGCTCGGTATCGGCGCGCAGGGTCTGGGGGGGCTCACCACGGTGCTCGACGTCAAAGTGCTCGACTACCCCACCCACGCCGCAAGCCTGCCGGTGGCCATGATCCCCAACTGCGCCGCCACCCGCCACGTGCACTTCACGCTCGACGGCAGCGGCCCGGCCCGGCTCGAACCGCCGCGGCTGGAAGATTGGCCCCAGATCACCTGGACGCCCGACACCAAGAAAGCCAAGCGGGTGAATCTCGACACCCTCACGCGCGAGGAAGTCGCCTCCTGGAAGGCCGGCGAGATCCTGCTCTTGAACGGCAAGCTCCTCACCGGGCGGGATGCCGCGCACAAGCGCATCGCCGACATGATCGCCCGCGGCGAGCCGCTCCCCGTCGATTTCACCAACCGGGTCATCTATTACGTCGGCCCGGTCGATCCGGTGCGCGACGAAGTCGTCGGCCCCGCCGGCCCCACCACCGCCACGCGTATGGACAAATTCACCCGCCTCATGCTCGAGAAGACCGGGCTCATCGCCATGGTCGGCAAGGCCGAGCGCGGCCCCGAGGCGGTGGCGGCGATCCGCGACAACCGCGCCGCCTACCTCATGGCCGTGGGCGGAGCCGCCTATCTGGTGGCCAAAGCGATCAAGGCGGCGCGCGTCGTCGCGTTCGAAGATCTGGGCATGGAAGCGATCTACGAATTCGAGGTGCGCGACATGCCGGTGACGGTGGCCGTCGATAGCCAAGGCAACAACGTGCATGAAACCGGCCCGCGCGAGTGGCGCATCAAGATCGGCAAGATCCCCGTCACCGCCTGAAACCTCTCCCCCCGGACGGGGAACGGTATAATCTTTCACGTCCGCCCTGCCTCACGTGCCAGGGCGGACGCCGCAGCGCCGGCATAGCTCAGCTGGTAGAGCACCCGCCTTGTAAGCGGTAGGTCGCCCGTTCGAGTCGGGCTGCCGGCATTCTTTCCGCTCACCGAGCTCGCACCCGTTCCGAGGGAGGCTCCATGCGTTTCACCCGCCGACTGTGCACTCTCATTCTTTTTTGTCTCGTCGGCATACTCTCTCCGTCCTTTGCGGCTGAATCCGGCAATGATCCCGTGCAGGCGGGACTTGCTCTGATTCAGGATGCGCTGCAGCGCAACACGCTACCAGCCGATACCTCCACCGCGCTCAAGCAACTGCTCGACCGTATCCAGGAAGCGCAAAGCCGCAAACAGCAGGCCGAGATTCGCGCTGCGCTCGCCGAAAAGCTCATCGAGCAGACGCAGCGCGAACTGCAGCAGCTCGCCGCCAGCCGCCCTGCCGACTTTGCCGTCCTGCGGATCACCGACGATTTGTCGCCGAGCGAACGAGCCGAGCGCTTGCCTCGCATCCTCGAGGAAGAACGGGCGCGGCGTCAGACGCAGGAATCCCTCAAGGCCCAACTCGCCGATCTCGAACAACCCAAGGAACGTCGCGATAGCGCTGCCCCACCCTCTCCCGCGCCACTACCCACCCTGCCCAGCAATGATCCCCTGGTGCAACAGGCGCTCACGCTTGCCACCTTGGTCTCCAGCCAAGCCCAAGAAGCCGAACGCCGCGCTGCCCTGCTGGAGAGCCGTTTGGCCGAGAATTCTCGGGTACTGCTATCGCGCCGCATCGAACGGCTGGAGGTCGAGCTCACCCGACTGCGCCAGTTACGTGAAGCGGTGGAAAAGAGCACGACGGCCGAAGTCACCCAGGAAACCAGCCAGGCCGATGCCGGAACGCTCGACCCGAGGCTCGCGCGAGTGGAAGCCACCAATCGCGAATGGGAAGCACGCCTGCAGACCCTGCGCCAGCGTTTGCAGACCGTACGCGAACGCCAGGCAACGCTCCAACGCGAACATCAAGAGCGCAGAGAGTCGCTCGAGTCCCTGAAAAAACGCATCGCCCAGCAGGGTCTGAGCCCCGCCGTCGGCAACCTACTCCTCGAATACCGCAGCCGCCTGCCCGCTCCCGTGACCCTGCGCCAGGAGCTCAACGCCGTACGCGCGATGCTGGAAGAGGTCCAGCTCCAGGAGCTCGAGCTACGTCAAGCCAAACGCCTGATCGCCGATCCGCGCGAGCGGGCTCGCCAGCTCCTCGGATTGGCAGAAACAACGGATTCCCCCCTGGAAAAAAGCATCATCGAAGCGCTCTCGGCGAGAACCCTGACGCTCGAGACGCTCGATGCGCTGCGCCCGGCACTGCTCGCCGCCCTCGGCGACCTCGAATCCGTGCTCCTTCGCGAACTCGGCATCGTGAACGAATTCTCCACCTTCATCGAGCAGCACCTGATGTGGGTGCCGACCACGCGTTCTCTTTGGCACTCCCCCTTATCCGAACTCACTGCGGTGGGCTCGGGGATACTCACGCTTGCGGCCGCCCTCATCGATCGTGCATCCTGGCAAACCGTCGTTTTTCACACGACGGTCAAAGCCTGGACCCTACTCGGCCTCGGGCTCATTTTCCTGCTCGCACGTCCGCGCCTGAACGCCCGGCTCGACCGACTGCTCGGCAAAGACCGGAAAGAATCCCGCAGCGCCGGGATCCTCGACATCTTGTCCATCTTGGGACTCGAAGCCCTTCAGTCCCTTCCCTTTCCGCTCGTCGCCTACGCTCTCGGCATGATGATCCTCGATAGTGGTGTTCCTGCCGAAAATGCCCATGCATTCGGGCTCGCTTTGACCCAGATCGCTCCTTTCGCCTGGAACGTGCTCTTCTGGCAACGAATTTTCTCACCCAAGAAAGGCCTTGCCGCCAGCCGTTATCACTGGCCAATGCCCGTGCTGCAACGCCTGAACCATACCCTGAAAGGATTCGCCTGGGGCGTGCTACCGCTGGGATTCCTAGCACTCTATCTCAACCAAATCCAACTCGATGCCCCCCTGACCGAACTGGGCCGCATTCCTTTCGTTCTATCGATGCTCTTGCTCTCCTGGCTGTTGTGGCGCATCTTCCACATTCGCCGGGGCTTGCTGACCGATACCCTTCTGCCCACCTGGATACGGGTGACCGCCGCCCTCTTTGGGCCAGGTCTGCCGCTGGTGAGCGCGGCGTTGGCCAGCGCCGGCTACTTCTACGCCGCCACGACCCTGATCGTCCGGTTCATGTCCACCCTCTGGATCTTGCTCGCGTTCGCGCTGCTGCAGCACGCCGCGCGCGATTTCTTTCTCCAACGTTTCGAACGCCGACGGAGCCGCAGCGCCGAGGATGGCGACGAAACGCAGAAGGAGCATATCGATGCGTCCGAACGGCAAACCTTGACTTTGCTCAATTTCGCCCTCGTGCTCGGCCTCGTCTTCGTCCTGCTCGACCTCTGGTCGTCGCTGCTGCCCGCCACCCGTATCCTGGACGAATGGGTGCTGTGGCGCTACACGGAGGCGATGGGCAACGAGGCGGTCACGATGCAAGTCACCCTGGCCGACTTGCTCCTCGCCCTGATCGGTTTTGCGGCGATGTGGGTGGCAGCACGCAATCTTCCGGGCCTGCTCGAATTGGCTCTACAACGCACCTCACGGCTGGATGCGGGCAGCAAGTATGCGCTGGTGACACTACTGCGCTACGCCATCTTCACCATCGGACTGATCCTCATCCTGGGGCAGTTGGGGATGCCGTGGTCGAAGCTGCAGTGGCTCGTCGCCGCCCTGAGCGTGGGCCTGGGTTTCGGCTTGCAGGAAATCGTCGCCAACTTCGTCTCCGGCCTCATCATCCTCTTCGAGCGCCCGGTGCGCGTGGGCGATCTGGTCACCATCGGCAGCGACAGCGGCACCGTGCGACGCCTCACCATCCGCGCCACCGTGATCGAGGATTTCGACCGCCGCGAAATCCTGGTGCCCAACAAGAAACTGATCACCGAACAGGTCACGAACTGGACGCTCAGCAACTCGCTGTCGCGCATCTTCCTCACGATCGGCGTGGCCTACGGCAGCGACCCCAAGCAGATCGAGACGCTCCTGCTCGAAGCCATCAAGGCCACCCCGGGCATTCTGTCGGACCCCGCCCCCAGCGTGATCTTCGCCCGCTTCGGGGAAAGCTCGCTCGATTTCGAACTCCGGGCGATCGTGGCCAACGTCGATCAGCGGCTTGGCATCATGAGCCGCCTCAACGAGGAAATCGATCGGATCTTCAAGGAGAACGGCGTGGAAATCCCCTTCCCGCAACGCGACTTGCATATTCGGGACATCGCCTGGCCGAGAACGGGACCTTTCCCTGCCGGGCAAAACGCACTTCAGCCTCCGGAGTCTTGAGCCAGGCGCCGGCGCACCGTCTCGTAGAGACACACGCCGGCGGCCACCGACACGTTTAGACTCTCGACGGCGCCGAGCATGGGGATGCGCACGAGTTCGTCGCACAGCTCGCGGGTGAGCCGCCGCAAGCCTTCCCCCTCGGCTCCGAGCACCCAGGCCACGGGCCCGGCGAGGTCGCATTCGTAGAGCGATTTCTGCGCCTCACCCGCCGCGCCCACCACCCAGACGCCCGCCTCCTTGAGCGTGCGCAGCGCCCGCGCCAGATTCGTCACCGTCACATAGGGAACGGTATCGGCCGCGCCGCTCGCGACCTTGACCGCTGCGGCGCTCAAGCCGGCGGCACGGTCCTTGGGCGCGATCACCGCATCCACTCCGGCCGCGTCGGCCACCCGCAGGCAAGCCCCCAGGTTGTGCGGATCCTGCACGCCGTCGAGCACGAGAAAAAGTGCCGGCCGCTTCGGGTCGAGCGCATCGAGCACTTCTTCGAGCGAATGCGTCCGCGCCTGCGCCGCGACGAACGCCACCACCCCTTGGTGCCGCCCTCCGCCCGCGATCGCATCGAGCCGCGCCGTGTCCACCGGCACGGCACGCACCCCGGCCAACTGCGCCCGTTCGAGCAGCGAACGCATGCGCGCATCCTGCCGCTGCCGGTCGACGTAGAGTTCGACGACGTCCTCGGGACGATGGCGCAGCAGCGCCGTGACCGCGTGGAAACCCGGCACGACGCGGCGTTGTCTGGTTTCTTCCTTCATCGCTTGGCCTTGGCGCGGCGCGTGCGCTCGGTCTTGCCCTCGCGCCGGGTCGGCGCCGGGCTGAGGTTCTCCAGGAAGTGAAAATCGATCTTACGCGTGGCCAGATCGACCCGCACCACCTGCACCTTCACGCGGTCGGCCAGTCGGTGGCGCACGCCGGTTCGCTCACCCACCAGGGCGTGCGCACGCTCGTCGAAGTGGAAATAATCCTCGCCCAGATCCGAGATGTGCACCAGCCCTTCCACGAAGAGTTCGTCGAGGGTGACGAAAAGGCCGAACGGCACCACCGACGTGACCACACCGGTGTAGACCTCGCCCACTTTGTCCTGCATGAAGTAGCACTTGAGCCAGCCGATGACCTCGCGCGTGGCCTCGTCGGCGCGCCGCTCCGTCATCGAGCAGTGCTCGCCGATCGCCTTCCAGTCGCCGGGCTCATAGCGAGCGCGTTCGAGTACCGCCTTGATGCAGCGGTGCACCAGCAGATCGGGATAGCGGCGAATGGGCGAAGTAAAGTGCGCATAAGCCTCATAAGCGAGCCCGAAGTGACCTCGATTCTCCGGCGTATACACAGCCTGCTTGAGCGAACGCAGCATCACCATCTGCAGCAGGGGCGCATCGGGGCGCTTCTGGATCTTTTCCAGCACCTTGGCGTAGTCCTTGGGCGTCGGCTCGTCGCCGCCGGGCAGTTCAATCCCGAATCCGGCGAGGAAATCACGCAACGCCGCCACTTTCTCCGGCGCCGGGGGCTCGTGCACGCGGTAGAGTGTGGGATGGTCGTGTTCGGCGAGAAAATCGGAGGCGCAGACGTTGGCCGCCAGCATGCATTCTTCGATCAAACGGTGCGCGTCGTTGCGCACGACGGGAACGATACGCGCGATCTTGCCGTGCTCGTCGAACTCGATGCGCGTCTCCATCGTCTCGAAGTCGATCGCCCCGCGCTGGCGCCGTGCTTTCAAAAGCGCACGGAAGACGGCATCCAGGTGCTGTAGATGCGGCAGGAGCTCGCCGAGCTTGGTACGCACCTCTTCCTTGCCTTCATAGAGCGCAGCGGCGACTTCGGTGTACGTGAGGCGGGCGTGGGAATGCATTACGGCCGGATAGAAACGATAGCGCTGCACCTTGCCCGACGCGCTCACGATCATGTCGCAGGCCATGCACAGTCGATCTTCGCGCGGCACGAGGGAACACAAACCGTTACTCAGTTTCTCCGGCAGCATGGGGATGACCCGGCGCGGAAAATAGACCGAGTTGCCGCGATTGAACGCTTCGCCATCGAGTGCCGAGCCGTGCCCCACGTAGTGCGATACATCGGCGATCGCCACGATTAGCCGGAACCCCTTACCCTGCGGTTCGCAATAGACCGCGTCGTCGAAATCCTTGGCATCCTCACCGTCGATGGTCACGAGCGGCAATTCGCGCAGGTCCACGCGACCGGCGATGTCCTTGCGGCGCACTGCGTCGGGCAAGCGGCGCGCCTCCTCGCGCACCTCGCACGGCCATTCGAACGGCAAGTCGAACTTGCGCAGCGCAATCTCGATCTCCATGCCGGGATCGTCGTAGTCGCCCAATATCTCGACGATGCGCCCGATCGGCTGGGCGTACTTCGTGGGCTGTTCGACGAGCTCGACCACCACCACCTGACCCGGTTTGACCTTTTTGCCGCCCGGAGCGACGAGGATGTCCTGGGCGATGCGCTTGTCTTCGGGCACCACCAAGGTGACCCCATGCTCGACGAGCACGCGCCCGACCACTTTCTGGTTGGCCCGCTCGAGCACCTCGACGATCTTGCCTTCCGGCCGGCCGCGGCGGTCGGTACCGGCGATGCGCACGATCACCCGGTCGCCGTGCAGCACCTGGCGCATCTCCTTGGGGCCGAGGAAGATGTCATCGCCGCCGTCGTCGCGGATCACGAAGCCGAAACCGTCGGGATGCCCCTGCACCCGGCCGCGGATGAGATCGGCCTTCTCCGGCAGGAGATAGGCGCCGCGGCGGTTGCGCAGGATCTGTCCGTCGCGCTCCATCGCCTTCAGGCGCCTCTCGAAGAGCTCATACTCGTGAGGGGCGATATCGAGCGCCTCCACGAGCTCGCTCCAACGCATGGGGCGACCTGCCTCGGTAAGCACCTGAAGAATGTATTCCCGGCTGGGCAAAGGATGCCCATATTTGGCCGCCTCACGGGCGAAATAGGGATCACGCCGACGACGCTCGCTCACCTCGGGCGCGGGCACGGCCGTCGACTCGATGATCGCAGAAGAGGGTGACGCCGGCTCCACAGCCGTTGGCGCAGATAGCAAAGCGGCGGGTGATCGCCGCCGACGGGAAGAAGAAGGTGAATCAGCGGGAAGTTGCTGTGGTTTGTTCTTTGACGTTTTGCTCATTGAGAATCGGAAGTCCTTGCATGCGTACGCGGCAGGCGCTCACGCCGACATGGCGTTGACAACACGCGCCGCACGCTTATAATAACGCATCTCGTCGCCCAGATGGCGGAATTGGTAGACGCGCTGGTTTCAGGTACCAGTGCCGCAAGGCGTGGAGGTTCGAGTCCTCTTCTGGGCACCACCGCATTTTTTCTCGGCTGTCGCTGGACGAAAAATATCGCTTTGATCCCCGTCCATGACGATCATTTGAAACCGGTTATCATCCGTACCTTTTAGTGGTACGTACCACCCCACGACACCCTCTCGATTCACCCTCTTCCGACAGAGCTCCATTGCCCATCCTGGCGCTTCTTTATATCAATCGCTAGGACAACGTATCGCCGTGCAGCGGTGACCGGGGCCTCCTGCATCATCCGGATCACGTGCGAGTGAGCCGTCATTCTTCCGGATGCAGTACCGCATGCAGGAATTCGCGCGTGCGCTGCTCCTTGGGCGAACTGAAAATCTCCTCGGGAGGTCCCTGTTCAAGAATGCGTCCCTGATCGAAAAAACAGATGCGATCGGAAATGCGGCGCGCGAAGTCCATCTCGTGCGTCACCAGCAGCATGGTGAGCTCATGCTCCTCTGCCAGGCTGCGGATGACGCGCAACACCTCCCCCACCAGCTCCGGATCGAGCGCCGAGGTCGGTTCGTCGAACAGCATGATCTTGGGGCGCATGGCCAAGGCGCGCGCGATTGCCACGCGCTGCTGCTGTCCGCCCGAGAGCTGTGAGGGAAACGCCTCGGCCTTGTCGCTCAAGCCCACCAGTTCGAGCAATTCCTCGGCCCGTTGCCGCGCCTCCTGCGGCGACAGGCCGAGCACGTAGCGCGGCGCCTCGGTGAGGTTGCGCAGCACCGTCATGTGCGGAAACAGATTGAAGTGCTGAAAAACCATCCCCATCTTCTGGCGCATCTTTCGCAGATGGGCTTCGCTGGCAGGTTTGAGGGTGCCCTGGTGTGGC
Source organism: Tepidiphilus sp. (assembly GCA_028684345.1). Classification (GTDB taxonomy): domain Bacteria; phylum Pseudomonadota; class Gammaproteobacteria; order Burkholderiales; family Rhodocyclaceae; genus Tepidiphilus. The sequence continues at coordinate 9,345 of JAQUGB010000006.1, forward strand.
TCGTGCCACAACGGCTCGCCGTCGACGTAGACCACCCCGGCGTTGATGCGCTCGAGCGTCATGAGCACACGCAGCACGGTCGACTTGCCCGACCCGGAAGGGCCGATGATGGTCACTTTCTCGCCGGGAGCCACTTCGAAGTCGAGTTCATCGAGCACGGTGAGCTCGCCGAAGCGCTTGACGACTTTCTCGAATCGAATGATCGGCTCGTTCATTTCAGCGGGATTCCTCGTTTGGGAAGACGGGTATCGAGCACGCGCACCCCCCAGGAAGCGATGAGCGTCAAGAGAAGATAGAGCGCCCCCACCATGGTGAGCGGAATGAGGTAGTTGAAGGTGCGATCACCGATGATCTTGGCGACGTTGAGCATTTCGAGCACGGTGACCACGGACAGTACCGGCACGTCTTTCATGATCGAGACGAGATAATTCCCCATTGCCGGCACGATACGCACGACCGCCTGCGGCAGGATCACATGGATGAAGGCAAGCCTTTCGGAAAGGTTGAGTGCCCGGGCTGCCTCTTTCTGCCCGCGCGGCACGGCCTGAATACCCGCTCGATACACTTCCGCGGTATAGGCGCTATATTGCACCCCCAAGGCCAGCGCCCCCGTGAGAAATGCTGGCAGCACGATGCCATAATCGGGCAAGACGTAGTAAAGAAAGAAGAGCTGGATGAGCAGGGGCGTATCACGCAAGAATTCGGTGATGAACGCAGCCGGCCAAGCAATGATTTTCAGAGGCACCCCTTTGAGGGACGCCAACAGCAAGCCCAGCCCCAAAGCCACGAAAAATCCCAGCAGCGAGGCCTGGATCGTCACGACCATGCCGCGCAGCAAAATTGGCAGGATGGACCAGGCAAACGCCCAAGAAGTGCTCGTGTCCCATTCTATTCCGAAGAGCATGGCGCTCATCTCCTCCGATGCCGCCAGCGACCAACGTGGCGTTCGAGCAATCCCATCAACGCAGCCAGCACCAAGGCCATGCCAAAGTACATGAAAAGCACCATGGTATAGATAGTGGTGCTGTCCTGGGTAAGATTACGCAACTGTTCGGCACGAAAAGCCAAATCTCCCAGACTGATGAGTGACACGAGCGCTGTATCCTTGAGGTTCTGCACCGCCAGATTGCCGAAAGGAGGCATCATTTCCGGCAACGCCTGCGGCAGGGCGATACGCCACAAAGTCTGAGTACGCGTGAAGTTGAGCGCTTTTGCCGCCTCGTACTGCGTACGCGGCACCGCTTGCACCGCCCCCCGGACGACCTCCGCCCCATAGGCCCCGATGTTCAGCCCCAGGGCCAGCACCCCGACGCTGACCGGATGGAAACGAAGATCGAGGCCAATGAGCTCACCGAGTAGCGGCAGGGCAAAATACAGCCAGAAGAGCTGTACCAGCAGCGACGTACCGCGGAAGACTTCGATATAAGTGACGCTCAGAGCCTTGATCAACGGATTGTGTGACAGCTTTCCCATGCCGGCGCCAAAAGCCAGCAACGCGCCCAGGATGGTGGAATACACGGTGAGCTCTATCGTCACCCAGCATCCCTGGAGCAGAGGGTCGATGTAGCGCGTCCATTCCACGTCGATTCTCCCCGAGTCGGTGCGCTTGGGCGCCCTGAAATCTCATGGTCCGTGCCGATCGCTTCGCTCGCCAGCCTGCCCGGCCGCTAGGAGTGCGCCCAATCCAGCGTCCATGGCCCGAGGAGCACGCTCGCTTCCGCGCTTCCTCGGAAAGCGATCAGGGCGCGGCGCACAGCTCCTCGGCCGTGTGATCGAACGAATGGTCGAGATCATTCTCGCCGAACCCGTAGCCGAGCAGGATCCCACGCCATGCTTCCGTCTGTTTGAACCGGGCCAGCTGCTCATTGATGGCGTCGCGCAGTTCCTCGTTACCCTTGGCGAACACGAACCCACCCCAGCTACGCACCGGCTTTCCGTCGATGACCGGATCCTTGAACGCTTTCACGCGCTCCACGGCCTTGCTCTTGGCGGCCAAATTGGCCACGGTCAGGCTGGTAGCGGCATAGGCATCGGCACGTCCGGTAGCCACCGTGGAAATGGCATCCGCATTGCTGGCGATGGTGACGATGCGATTCTCGGGCAGACCGAGCTTTTGGAACATCTCGAGCTGATCGGCTCCGGCCATGATGGCCACCTTGACTCCTCGTTTGGCCACGATGTCCTCGTAGGAGTGCAGTTTCTTGGGATTGCCCTTCTTCACCAACAGCCCTTCTCCATAGGAACTATTGGGATTGGAGAAGAGCACTTCCTGACAGCGTTGCGGCAGGATCGCCATCTCGGCGGCGACCATGTCGAAGCGATTCGCTTTGAGTCCGGGAATGAGCGAGCTGAACGCCGTACCCACCCATTCGATCCGCTCGATCCCCAGTTGCTCGACCAACACTTTGGCCACGTCGGGACCAGCCCCTTTGGCCTGGCCGTCGATGTCGATGTATCCATAAGGAATTTCATTGGCCACGGCGATGCGGATTACCCCACGCGCCTTGATCTCCTCGAGCGAAGCCGCATGGGCATCGTACGTGACCAATGACAAAAGGGGAAAACAGAAGACGAGCAGAACGCGAAAAATGCCTTTTGAATTAGCTTTCATCATCAACTCACCCAACTTCAAAGGGAATGTTTTATCATTGTAATTCATACCCCATTGAAAATCAATGGACAAAATATATTTTTATGTCAAATCAATATTTGATATATATTGAACATGATATTTTCAATGGAGATGCATCGGATGACAAAAGACCACTTCGAGGGCAAAGGCAAGGCGAGGCACATGGAAGACATAATGAAAGACGTGACAGGGAAATGGGCGAGCACCCCCTGCACATCGGCGCCGTGCGTGCGCGCATTCGCTTATTCGGCGAGGTTGCCCCATGGATGGGTGAGGACCATAGCCGGCCCCCAGCCTTCATCAAACCGCGTAGCAGGACGATCGAAGCGTTGAAAAATACCCGGCTAGCCCTGCCTCACCGACTCGGCTGCGGACGCCGCCTTTGCCACCCCATCAGGGCGAGCATCGCGGCCCACGCCGGCAAGTAGAGCCATTCCTTGGCCGGACGATCAGGATTGGGTAATTCCACGTGAGAAATGGACAACCCCGGCTCCAAGCCGAATTTCGCCGCCAAGGAGCCGAACTCCACGCCGACGATCTGCCACCGATCCCCCAGTGGCATCACCCGAATGCCGACCGAGCGCAGGCGGTCGCGGGCATTCTCGCTCGGCTCTCCCAAGGGAAGGATCACCCCTCGGCGCACTTCGGCTCCTTCCAGATTCACCCCCTCCACGAACAGTCGCAGCGAGGCGCCTGCGGGAAGAGAGGTCACCACCCGTTCGAGCTCGACGGCGGGCACTTCGGTATAGGGCGGCACGAGGCGATCCATCCAGAACCCTGGGCGCAACAGGGTAAAAGCCACCAACAAGAGCAAACCCGCTTCCCACCATCGATTGCGCGCAAAAAACCACCCTTGCATGGCCGCGACGAATGCCATCATCGCCGTCACCCCTGCGGTCACCGTCAGCACCAGCCCGGTCCAACTCTCCACGCCAATCAAAAGGAGCTGGGTGTTGAAGAGAAACATGAACGGCAAAATGGCCGTGCGGATGGAATAGAAGAACGCCTGCACCCCAACGGCGATGGGATCTGTGCGGGCGATTCCGGCCGCGGCGTACGAGGCTAGACCCACGGGAGGAGTCACGTCGGCCATCAATCCGAAATAGAAGACGAACATATGCACGGCGATGAGCGGCACCACGAGGCCATTCTGCCCCCCCACCTCCACCACCACCGGCGCCATGAGCGTCGAGACCACGATGTAATTGGCCGTGGTGGGCAGGCCCATGCCCAAAATCATACAGATGAGAGCCACCAACAACAGCAGCAACAACAAATTGCCGCCGGCAAGCATCTCGATCACCTCGGTGAGCACCAGACCGATGCCGGTGAGGGTGACCGTCCCCACGATGATCCCGGCCGATGCCGTAGCGATGGCGATCGGCACCATGTTGCGCGCCCCGCCCACCATGGCCATCCACAGATCGCGCAGTCCTTCGGCGAGGGACGCGCCATAGCACCCTTCCGCACGAAAGAAGGCATAGAGCGGACGCTGGGTCAGGAGGATGAAGATGAGGTAGGTGAGCGCCCAGAAGGCGGCCAATCCCGGCGAGAGGCGCTCCACCATGAGATTCCAGATCAGCACCGCCACCGGCAAAAGGTAATGCAGCCCGGCCGGAATCGTCTTTCGCGCTTCGGGCAACTCGGTGATTTCCGCCTTGGGATCGTCGAACGGAAGCGGCGGCATACGCGCAGCCAGACGAACCAGCGCGAGATAGAGGAAAAACATCAATACCGAGACGACGAAAAACGAGCCCTGGGGCCACAGCGCCTTGATCCACCCAAGCCCCCACACGACCACGCCCGCCAGGATCACGATTCCGGCGAACGCCATGACGGCACGTAGCAGGCGTTGCTGCCAAGGCGTCAAGGTGCGCGCCGGCAATCCCTCGATACCATGGCGAACGGCCTCCAGATGCACCAGATAAAACAGGCCGAGGTAGGACAATACCGCCGGCAAGAAAGCATGCTTGAGCACTTCGATGTAAGGAATGCCCACGTACTCGGTCATCAGAAAGGCCGCCGCACCCATCACGGGGGGCATGATCTGCCCATCGACCGAGGCGGCCACTTCCACGGCCGCAGCCTTCTTGGGCGGATAGCCTACGCGTTTCATCAACGGGATGGTGAAGGTTCCGGTCGTGACGACGTTGGCGATGGACGAGCCGGAAATGATGCCCGTGGAGGCCGAAGCCACCACCGCCGCCTTGGCCGGTCCTCCGCGGAATCGTCCCAACAGGGAGATGGCCGCGGCGATGAAATACCCTCCGGCGCCGGCCGTCTCCAGCATGGCGCCGAAGAGCACGAAGAGGAAGATGAAACTGGTCGACACGCCCAGAGCCACGCCAAACACCCCTTCGGTGGTGAGCCAGAAGTGGCTCATCCCCTTGGCGAGCGAAGCCCCCCGATGCGCGATTGCATCGGGCATATAGGGACCGAGGAAGACATAGCCGAGGAAAATGAGCGCAAGCAGCGTCAAAGGCCAACCCAGCGAGCGACGTGCCGCTTCGAGCAGCAACGCCAGACCAATCAAGGCGGCCGTCAGGTCCATCGGCGAGGGCAAACCCGGGCGGGCAGACAATTCACGATAAAAGAACGCGATGTAGCCGGCGCAGGCCATACCGGCCAGCGCCAATCCCCAGTCGAAGAGCGGAACGTGATCGCGGGGTGATCGCTTCAGGGCCGGATAGGCCAGAAAAGCCAGCGCGATGGCAAAGGCGAGGTGGATGGAGCGGGCCTCGGTGTCATTGAAGATACCGACGTCGAATAAAAACGGCAAAGGGGAGGCGTACCACAACTGAAACAGCGACCAGGCAAGCGCCAGCAGCGTGAGCACGCCGCCCTGCCAACCCGCCGGCTGCCGCCGACCGGTGTCGGCCTCGGCGACGAGCTCGCGCAGCGCCTCGTCGGGCAGCCCGGGCTCCTCCCGCTGCTGCTGTCGCCCCTCTTTCATCCCCGATCGCATCGCCGAGGCCCCGGGATCAGAGCCAGCCTTTTTCGCGGTAGTACTTCAGCGCACCCGGATGAAGCGGCGCCGACAGACCGTCCTTGACCATGTGCTGCGGATCGAGATACCCGAAAGCCGGATGCAGTTTCTTGAACTCCTCGAAGTTCTCGAATACCGTTTTCACCAGCGTATAGACCACTTCATCGGGCACCTTGGCCGAAGTCACGAGCGTGGCGAGTACGCCATAGGTCGGCACGGGATCGGGATGATTGGGATACACGCCGCCGGGAATTTCCACTTTGGCATAATAGGGCGACTCGGCCACGAGCTTGTCGACCGCCGTGCCCGTGACATTCGCGAGTTTGGCATTACAGGTGGCGAGGGGGTCCTGGATGTTGGCGCTCGGATGCCCGACGACGAAGAAGAAGGCGTCGATCTTGTTGTCACACAACGCCGGACCATGCTCATCGGGTTTGAGCTCCGAGACGAGGGAGAAATCGGAATACTTCCATCCCAACGCCTGGAGCAACACGTCGACCGTGGCGCGCTGCCCCGAACCCGGGTTGCCGATGTTGACGCGCTTACCCTTGATGGCCTCCAGACCCTTCTTCGCATCGATTTCGGGACGAACCACCAGGGTGAGCGGCTCGGGATGCAGCGAGAACACCGCGCGCAGATCTTTGAACGGCCCTGCGTCCTTGAAGGAACTCGTGCCGTTGTAGGCGTGATACTGCCAGTCGGACTGCACCACCCCAAAATCGAGCTCACCCGCCCGGATGGTATTGACGTTATAGACCGACCCCCCCGTGCTTTCGACCGAGCAGCGGTATCCATGCTGAGCCCGGTCCTTGTTCATCAAGCGGCACACGGCGCCGCCGGCGGCATAGTACACCCCCGTGACCCCGCCGGTGCCGATGGTGACGAACTTTTGCTGTGCCATGGCCGTCGGCGCGCTCAAGCTTGCCACCCCCAGCGCCAGGATGGCGCCCATCGTCTTGATACCTTTCATGGCGTACTCCTCCTGTGATGAATTTTCGTTTCGTCAAGTCTAGGGCGTAGAAGCGAATAGCGCCAGTTCGGGAAAACCCGCACCAGGGCGTGTTTCGACTTCGTATCACCCCTGCCCTTCCCCTTCGAGCGGCAGCAAGTTCGGGTTGAGCAAAAAGCGGGCATCCGCGATCGCGTAGCCTCGTTCATGCATGATCACGGGATTGAGGTCGAGCTCGGAGATTTCGGGGTAGGCCCGCACGAAGTCGGCCACCTGGAGCAGCAAATCGACCACGCGCGCCTCATCGACGCGCGGCAGGCCCCGTACGCCGTGCAGCAGCTTGTGCCCGCGCAGCTGGCGCAGCATGGATTCGGCGTCGTCACGCGTCATGGGAACGGCACGGAAAGCCACGTCATTGAGCACCTCGACGAAGATCCCGCCCAAGCCGAACATCATCACGGGACCAAAGACGGGATCGCGCACCATCCCGATGATCACCTCCACCCCCTTGGGCGCCATGGGCATGGCGAGCACCCCATGGAGGTCCGCCTTGGGCGCGTACGCCCGGCACGAAGCGAGGATGCGCTCGTACGATTCGACGATGGCCTCGCGCCCCCGCACGTCGAGCCGAACGCCACCGGCATCACTTTTGTGCAGGATGTCGCGAGAGACGATCTTGAGGGCGAGCGGGCGATCCCCGAAACGCTCGAGCACCTGTTCGACGTCCTCGGGCGCGCGCATGAGCACCGACTCTCCGGCGGCGATGCCATGCGCGGCCAGAGTCGCCTTGGCTTCGTGCTCGTAGGGATTGCGTCCCTCCTGGGCCGCGCGCAAAAAGACTTCTCTCACGCAGGGCTGGGGCGACACGTGCCGTGCCTCCGGTTCGGAGCAACGGCGCAAATGATGGCCACGCTCGGCCAGGGCCTGCAACACCCGAACGGAATGCTCGATCGAGGCATATACCGGCAACCCCGCCTCGCGCAGGCGCCGCACCGCCGGAGGCTTGATGGGCGCATAGAGGCTATGCACCACCAAGGGTTTGTCGTGTTTCTGCCGCCATTCAGCGAAGGTCTCGGCACAGCGCATCTCATTGCCGATGAGCTGCTCGCCAAATCTAATGGCATAGCCTCCGAACATACCCACCAGCAGCAGCGCATCGACGTTCTCGTCCTGGGCAAGGATGGACAGACACTCCGCGAGAATGGCAGGATTGTCATCGGAGGCGCCCGCCACGTCGATCGGGTTGCGCAGCGAGGCCTGCGGCGGCAGGATGGCCGCCAGCCGCCGTAGCGTGCCCTCTTGCAAGGCGGCCAGCGACAGACCGGCCTCCACCAGACGGTCGACGGCGATCGTGGCCTGCCCCCCGCCGTCGGAGAGCACCGCCACGCGCGATCCAGGCGCCGCATTCCATGCCGCCAACCCCTCGGCCACCGGCAGCATCTCGTCCGATTGCTGCACCAGGCATACGCCGGCTTGACGCAATAGATCGACCGTCATCGAATAGCTTCCCGCCAGCGCCCCCGTATGCGAGCGCGCCGCCACCTTGCCTGCTTCGGTCGCGCCCGACTTATAGACCACCACCGGTTTGTGGCGCGACACGGCGCGCGCGATCTCGAGAAAGCGCTGCCCTGAGCGGAACCCCTCGACGTACATCGTCACGACCCGCGTGTGGGATTCGCCACCCAGAAAACGCAAGTAATCGTTGAAACCCAGATCGGTCTGGTTTCCTGGGCCGACGTAGATGGAAAATCCCAATTCCCCGTGGTATTGGGCCTCGAGCACGAGCGAGAGCAGCATGTTGCCCGACTGCGAGATGAAAGCGACATGTCCTGGACGCACCCCCCGCAAACCCAGCAAGTCGAGTCCGATGGTCAGGTTGAACATGCCGGAGGTATTGGGACCGATCACGCGCACACCATGCTTCTGCGCTGCCGCCAGCAAAGCCTCTTCGAGACGCTCCCCCTCCGGACCGCTTTCACGGAATCCCCCGGCGACGACCACCACCCCTTTGATGCCCTTGCGGCCGCATTCTTCCACCAAGCCGGGCACGGTGGCGGCCGGGGTGCAAATCACCGCCAAATCGACCTCACCGGGAAGTTCTTCGACATTGCGGTAACAGCGCCGTCCGAGGACCATCTCCTCGCGCGGATGAATGGGATAGATGGCGCCACGATAGCCGGCCTCGATCAGCCCCTGCACGGCCTTGTAGCCGCGCTTGCCGGGCACCGCGGAGGCCCCAACGATGGCCACCGCTCGGGGAAAGAACACGGGAGCGAGCGGATCGGGGGAGATCTCGGCGGAAACGGCGGTCGGCATCTCAGGCTGATTCATCGCTCATCTCCCGCGAAACCTGGGGGGGCGCTTCTCGGCGAACGCCACCACCCCCTCGCGCCAATCCTCGGTGGTCGCCACGAACGTCATTCCTTCCAACTCGGCGGCAAGGGCGGCTTCCAGCGAATTGCCCGCGGCGAGCAGCAAGGTGCGCTTGGCGAGCTCCATGGAAATGGGCGCCTTCTCGGCCAGGGCGCGTGCATAAAGCCGGGCAGATTCGAGAAAGCCCTCGTCGTCGAGCGCGCGGTTGGCCAGGCCCATGCGCTCGGCCCGCTCACCGTTGATGCGCTCACCGAAGAAGAGCAGCTCGCGCGCCCGCGCCAGCCCCACCAGCCGCGGCAGCAACCAGGTGATCCCGCCGCCGAGAAAGTTGCCGATCGACAACTCCGGAAAACCCAGCTTGGCGCTTTTGCTCATCAGCAGAAAATCGGCCGCCAGCGCCATCTCGGCCCCGGCCCCGAGGGCATAGCCGTGCACTGCCGCCACCACGGGCTTGGACAGGTGCAGGATGCGCCGGCACACCTCCTGTTCCCCTTCCAGATAGCGGCGCCGCTGGTACGGTGTACGCTCGCCGCTGCCGTGCGCCTTGAGGTCGGCTCCCACGCAAAACGCCCGCCCCTCGCCGCGCAGCAGCACCACCCGGACGGTCTCGTCTTCCTCGGCTCGGCGCAAGGCTTCGCGCAGTGCGGCATAGACGGATTCATTGACCGCATTGAGCCGGTGCGGGCGATTGAACGCGAGCTCGGCCAAGCCCTCATGCACAGCATAGCGCAGCGGCTCACTTTCTTCATCGCTCATGGACGGTACCTCGCTCGCTTCTACCACCGCACTCTCCCTCGACGGAATTCAAGTTGATAATAGAGCCAAAAACACGTCTTGCGCAAGCTCGGACTCATTTTGCACTAAAATTCCTTTATGCCTGACAACGACAAGCATTCTCCCGCCCCTACCCGTCGTTCGCAGCGGCTGCAGCGGCTGACGGTCTCCTTGCGGCGCTGGGAAGAAGAGCTGCCCATGGTATTTGCCGCCTGCCTGGTGGGGCTGCTCTCCGTGGGTTTTGCCAAGGCCGCGGAATGGGCCATCGAATTCCATGCCGACTTGCTCGATGGCCGTCCCTGGATAGGGCTCCTCCTCTCGCCCCTGGGTTTCGCCGCCATCGCCTGGATCACCCTGCGCTTCCTTCCCTCGGCCACCGGCAGCGGCATCCCGCAGGCGATCGCCGCCAGCCTGAGCACCGACGGCAGGCTGAAGCGCTCGCTCCTGTCGATTCCGATCGCCCTGGGCAAGATTCTCCTGACCACCCTGGGCCTACTGTGTGGCGCCTCGATCGGACGCGAAGGGCCAACGGTACAAGTCGCCTCGTCGGTGATGTACGCCCTGGCGGGAAAACGCAAGCGGCGGCGGCTTGCGTCCAGTCAAGCGTTGATCGTCGCCGGCGGAGGCGCCGGCGTGGCCGCCGCCTTCAACACTCCCCTTGGAGGCATCCTCTTTGCCATCGAAGAGATGTCCCATCGCCGTGCTTTCCAGGCAAACGGAACCCTGTTGACGGCCGTCATCTTCTCCGGGATCGTCTCCCTGCTTCTGCTCGGCAACTATACCTATTTCGGGCGCACCGATTTGGCCATGGGCATGGCCGACGGCTGGAAAGTGGTGCTCGCGATGGGCATCACCTGCGGCCTTCTGGGCAGCCTCTATGCGCGCGCGCTGATCGCTTTATCGCACCACGGCCTGCCCGGACGCGCCGGCCAATGGGCCAAACGACACCCGATCTACCTGGCGGCGGCCTGCGGCCTGGGCACTGCCTTGTTGGGTTGGGTCACCGGCGGAGACATCTACGGCACAGGTTATCAGCAAGTCAAGTCGGCCCTGGAAGGCGAAGGCATGCTTCCATGGTATTTTTTCATCGCCAAGATGCTTGCCATCACTCTGGCATTCGTGAGCCGCATACCGGGAGGCGTATTCGCACCCGCACTGGCCGTGGGCGCCGGCCTGGGCTCGCTCGTCGCCACGGGATTCCCGGGGTCGGCGCCCAATGTCTTCCTCGTGCTCGGCATGGTGGGTTTTCTTTCCGCCATGACGCAAACCCCCATCACGGCCTTCGTGATCGTGATGGAAATGACGGCAAACCATGAAATGCTCCTGCCTCTGATGGCGACGTCGCTGATCGCCTTCGCCCTCTCCCGCACCCTCGTGCGCACCCCCCTCTACCACGCCCTGGCGCGCGACACCCTACGCGCGGCGAGCGAGCGCCTCAAGCAGCAAAAACCCGTCCACCAAGACACGCCCGGCAACTGAAGGACGCGTCGGCTCCATCGCACGGACACGGCGGCCCGGGGGGCGAGAATCTCCCGAATCCGAAGAAGATACCCATAAAGATTACAAAGAATGCACCCATCGATGGATGGGCTTATCATCAAAACCCCATGAAACAAATGGTTGACCCCTCCGCGATCGCGTGATAGGGTAAATAATGAAAAAACACAAGGGGATTCATGTGCAACCTTATTCATTGAATTTCATGAATATTTCAGAAAAATACAAAATCATATAATTACATTTTCATTACAATGAACGCATCGTATTCTTCGAACGAAAACCCATCCCCCGATACGCCGACATTCCGGAAACCCCGGCCGGAAGACGGGCCGCGCGTCACGCGCCTCATTGCCCGGTGCCCACCGCTCGACCCCAACTCGGCCTATTGCAATCTGTTGCAATGTACGCACTTCGCCGATACCTGCATCCTGGCCGAGCATCCGAACGAGGATGAATTGCTGGGCTGGATCTCCGGGTACCGTATTCCGAATGCGCCGGACAAACTCTTCGTCTGGCAAGTCGCGGTGGCCGAAACGGCCCGGGGCCGGGGGCTCGCCGGCAGACTACTCGAGCGCTTGCTCGCCCGGCCCGGACTGAACGACGTGCGCTTCATCGTCACCACCATCACCCCCGACAACGACGCTTCCTGGGCGTTCTTTCGCGGATTCGCCGCCCGCCATGGCTATTCGATCGCCGAACGGCCGCTGTTCGAGAAAGAACGCCATTTCGCCGGCCGACACGAGACCGAATGGGAACTGACGATCGGTCCCCTGTCTGCCGTCCATTCCGCTCCTTCTGGAGGAAATACGCCATGAGCAGACCCGAACCTTCCCATGCCCTGCCCGATCGCTCGATCTACGAGCGGCGCGAATCCAAGGTGCGCAGCTACTGCCGCGCCATGCCCCGACAGTTCGTCAAAGCCATGGGACCCTGGATGTACGACGATCGGGGCGGGCGCTATCTCGACTTCCTGAGTGGATGCTCGACGCTCAACTACGGCCACAACCATCCCGTGCTCAAACAAGCGCTCATCGAGCACATCCAAAACGATGGCATCACCCACGGCCTCGATCTGCACACCCGGGCCAAGGCGGAATTCCTGCAAACGTTCGAGGAGCTCATCCTCGAGCCTCGTGGACTCGACTACGTGGCGATGTTCCCCGGTCCCACGGGCACCAATGCCGTGGAAGCCGCTCTGAAACTCGCCCGCAAGGTGACCGGGCGCAATCTCGTGATCGCTTTCACCAACGGATTCCACGGCATGACGTTGGGCTCGCTTGCCTGTACCGGCAACGCGGCCAAGCGTCAAGGCGCCGGAGTGCCGCTCGACAACGTCGTGCACGAGCCCTACGACGGCTATTACGGCCCGGACGTCGATACCGCCGAGCTGCTCGAACGCCGCCTCTCCGACGGTTCGAGCGGGCTCGACGCCCCGGCCGCGATCCTCGTGGAAACGGTGCAAGGCGAGGGCGGTCTCAATTGCGCCTCGGCCGCATGGTTGCGCAAGATCGCCGCTCTGGCCAAGCGCCATGGAGCCCTGTTCATCATCGACGACATCCAGGCCGGATGCGGCCGGACCGGCGGATTCTTCAGCTTCGAAGAGGCCGGGATCGAACCCGACATCGTCACCCTGGCCAAGTCGCTCTCGGGCCTGGGATTGCCCTTTGCGCTCACGCTCTTCCGGCGCGAGCTCGACGTCTGGAAGCCGGGCGAGCACAACGGTACTTTCCGGGGCAACAATCATGCATTCGTCACGGCCACGGCAGCCTTGCGCCATTTCTGGAGCGACGGCGAATTCGCCGGTGAAGTCTCGCGGCGCGGCGAATATCTGGCCGAGCGGCTCGAGCGCATGGCCGAGGCGCACGGGCTCGAGACCCGCGGCCGCGGCATGATGCGCGGCATCGTCCTGCCCAATGGCGCGCTGGCGGCCAAGGTCACCGCCGCCTGCTTCGAGCGCGGGCTCATCATCGAGACGAGCGGAGCCGACGATGAAGTCGTCAAGGTGCTCGCCCCGCTGAACATCGACGACGAGATCTTCGCCCAAGGCTTGGACATCGTCGAAGAATGCGTAGCCAATGCCATGAACGAGTACGCCCACACATCGCTGGAGGTAACCAAATGATCGTGCGTTCGGTCGACGAGCTGCGTGACGGTGAGCGTCACGTCAAATCCAAAGGCTGGGACAGCATCCGCTTGCTGCTGAAGAAAGACGGCATGGGGTTTTCCTACCACGTCACTCGCCTCTACGCCGGAGAGACGCTGGAATTCCACTACCGCAACCACCTCGAAGCCGTCTTGGTGATCGAAGGCACCGGCACCATCGAGGATCTGGGTACGGGTCAAATCCACGTGCTGCGCCCAGGGGTCATGTACGCCCTCAATGAGCACGATCGGCACATCGTACGCCCCACCACGGACATCGTCTGTGTGTGCGCCTTCAATCCTCCGGTCACCGGCGCGGAAGTGCATGACGAGACCGGCGCCTATCCGGCCGAGCACGAATACGCTCGATCCCAATAGCGCGCCGTCACATCGCCCCTTCCGACGTTGGCACCCCTCGCTTCGTCGAGGAGGGGTGCCAACGCTGCTTTTGCAATTTGGTCAGTCAGAAAGGAGGACGCATGGAAGACCTGTATCCCTCTCGCCGCAGCCATGAGGCCATGATGAGCGCCATCAAGGACCCCGTGCTCTATCGCCCTTGGACGCCGGAAGCCCCCCTCACTGCCGGCCAAGCCGCCCGTTTCGAGCGCGACGGGTTCCTCGTCCTCGACGGACTGTTCACCGAGGAAGAAGTGCGCCTCTTGCAAGAAGAGGCCGAACGGCTCCGCGCCCAGGCGCAGACCCTCGACCCCGAGACGCTCATCACCGAGCCCGGCAACAGTGAAGTGCGCTCCATCTTCGCCATTCATCAACAGGACCCAGTGATGCAGCGCCTGGCAAGCGACCGGCGGCTGGCTGGCATCGCCGAGTTCCTACTCGACGATCAGGTCTATATCCACCAATCTCGTCTCAATTACAAGCCGGGATTTCGCGGCAAGGAATTCTATTGGCACAGCGATTTCGAGACCTGGCACGTGGAAGACGGCATGCCGCGAATGCGCGCCGTCTCGATTTCAGTCCTGCTCACGGAGAACGGCGCGATCAACGGGGCGCTGATGCTCATCCCGGGGTCACACACCACCTACATCTCCTGCGTGGGCGAAACGCCCGAAGAGCACTACCGCCAATCCCTGAAGAAGCAAGAATACGGGGTGCCGGACGACGTGAGCCTGAAGACCCTCGTCGACCGGCAGGGAATCGTCGTCGCCGAGGGCAAACCTGGCACGGTGTTGGTATTTCACTGCAACGTCATGCACGGCTCGAACGGCAACATCACGCCACAGCCGCGCTCCAACGCCTTTTTCGTCTACAACGCCCTCTCGAACCGCTTACAGGCTCCTTTCGGCCCGGAAAAACCTCGCCCCTGGTTCCTCGGAACCCGCGAGCCCCAACCGATCACGCCCCAAACCGGACTGCTGACCGAGGCCGTGAAACGCTCGTAGCGGCCTGAACGGAAATCGCCTCGATCGGGGTCCCGGATCGCAGCGGGCAATGCACAACGCGCTGCTCGAACGGCGGCGGTGATCCAAGGAACCGCAGCCATTGGTTTTTTTCCTTGGCCGACCTATAGTGATGGGGCCGACACAACAAGCACGGAAAGGAGTGATCGATGACCGAGAAGCGCAATCTCTTCACCTCCATCACTCTGGGCCCTTACACCCTGCCCAACCGCATCGCCATGGCGCCGATGACGCGCAACCGTGCCAGCGCCGAAGGCGTGCCCACCGACATGATGGTACGCTACTACGCCCAGCGCGCCGGCGCCGGCCTCATCATCAGCGAAGGGGTGATCATCTCCCCGGAGGGCTTCGCTTACCCCAACACCCCTGGCATTTTTACTCCGGCCCAGCTCCAAGGCTGGAAGGCCGTCACCGACGCGGTACACGCCCGCGGCGGGCGCATCTTCGCTCAATTGTGGCACTGCGGCCGGGTGGCCCATCCCGAGGTCAACGGCGGCTTGCAGCCCATCGGCCCTTCCGCGGTCGCCGCCCGCGGCGAGACCTATACGCCGAGCGGCAACAAACCCTTCGTCACCCCGCGCGCCATGAGCCTGCAAGACATCGCGGAAACCGTCGAACATTACGCCCAGGCGGCGCGAAACGCCAAGGCGGCGGGTTTCGACGGCGTGGAGATCCACGGTGCCAACGGGTACCTCATCGACCAGTTCCTGCGCGACGGCAGCAACCGTCGCACCGACGCCTACGGCGGCTCCATCGCCAACCGTGCCCGTTTCCTCATGGAAGTGACCGAGGCCGTGCTCGGCGTATGGGATCGCGGCTGCGTGGGGGTGCGCCTCTCGCCCCTGCAACCGTTCAACGACATGCGCGATTCCAACCCCGAAGCGACGTTTTCTTACGTCGTCAAGGCCTTGGGAGAATTCAAGCTCGGCTATCTGCATATCACCGAAATGGGTAAGGAAGCGCCGGGGGTGGCCGGCCCCGCCTTCGACCTGAAATTGCTGCGCCCCCTGTGGCCCACCGTCTATATGACGAACGGCGGCTATACCTCCGAGACGGCCAATGCGGCGATCGCACGCGGTGAAGCCGACATGATCTCGTTCGGACAACTCTTCATCGCCAATCCCGACCTGGTCGAGCGCTTGCGCCGCGGCGCACCGCTCAACACGCCCGATCCTTCCACCTTCTATACGGGGGGCGAGAAAGGCTATCTCGACTATCCCGTACTCTATCCCTGAAATGCGTAAAAGCCGCCTGAAGGCGGCTTTTACGCTCATTCCGAAACGGGCAGAGCTACTGCTTGAGCCCTTCGGCCTTGATCGCCGCCTGCACGGCGGGGCGCTGCGCCATCTTCTCGACGAAGCGCGCCAAGGCTGGGAATTGCCCCAGATCGATCTGCACGAAGGCCGTCCAGCGCGCGCACACGTAGAGGTAGATATCGGCGACCGAAAATTCCTCTCCCAGCAGCCAGGGACGCTGCGCGAGCTGCCCATCCACCCACTGCAGGCGCTTGAGCAGGGTCTCTTTCGCCACCGCCTTCCACTCCTGGGGGCAGTTCGGCTTGAAGAGCGGCGAGAATCCTTTGTGGATCTCGGTGGAGATGAAGTTGAGCCATTCCACCAACCGCACCAGCCCCATCCCCTCTTTGGAACCAAGGGGCGTGCGCGCCAGATTCTGCACGATGTAGAGCAGGATCGCCGGCCCTTCGGTGAGGAGCGTCCCATCGTCGAGTTGCAGCGCCGGAACGTAGCCCTTGGGATTGATGGCCAGATAATCGCTTCCGTCTGCGAGTTTCTTCGTGGCGAGATCCACCTGCACCAGCTCGGGCTCGATACCGGCCTCACGCAGGGCGATGTGCGGCGACAGGGAACAGGCACCGGGCGAGAAATACAGCTTCATCGAGTTCCTCCTTTTTCGTGGTTCGAACGGCAGAAAGCCCCTTGCGGGACTTTTTCACTATAGCACATCCGGCGCCAAACGTTTTCAGGCACCGAAAGGATGACGGCGCAGGATGGTTTCGTCCCGCTCTGGGCCGGTCGAGATCACGTCGATCGGAATCTCGCAGAATTCCTCGATGCGGTGCAGGTAGGCACGGGCCTCGTAGGGAAG
>JAQUGB010000103.1 GCA_028684345.1 Tepidiphilus sp.
ATCCCGAACAGGACCGTGAAACGGCGCCGCGCCGATGATACTGGAGCCCAGCCTCCGGGAACGTAGGTCAGCGTCAGACATCCCCTACGCCGCACACAAAAACCCCCTGCCAAAACGGTAGGGGGTTTTTGCGTCGACCTCTTGTGCGCCTTTCCTTGAGCTAAACTGGCATTTTCTGTTTGTTTTTTGGTGCGTCCTATGTCGCGAATCGGTATTGCGCTTGGCTCTGGGGCGGCGCGTGGATGGGCTCATTTCGGTGTGATTCGTGCCTTGCGTCGTCTCGGAGTGAAGATCGACGTGATCGCAGGGACGTCGATCGGTGCCATCGTCGGGGCGGCCTATGCTTCGGGGCGCTTCGATGCCATGCAGCAATGGGTAGAATCGCTTTCCTGGGTCGATGTGCTATCGCTGATGGATGTTTCCTTGCGCGGCGGTGCGCTTCAAGGCGACCGGGTGATCGACTATTGCGCAGAGCATTTCTTCGCGTCGCGATTCGATGAATTGACGATCCCTTTTGGTTGTGTGGCCACGGAACTGACGACCGGGCGTGAAGTCTGGCTACGGGAAGGCCCGTTGCGTCCAGCGGTGCGCGCTTCCATTGGGCTTCCTGGAATGTTCACGCCGACCAAGCTGCACGGCCGTTGGTTCGTCGACGGTGGGCTCGTCAATCCCGTGCCCGTGAGCTTATGTCGTGCACTGGGAGCCGAACTGGTCATCGCCGTCGAGTTGGGATCGAGTCGGATGGGGCGGCATTTCCGTTTACCCAACGGTAACGGTAGTGTGGAACGCTGGAAGAACCGCTTGTTCGCCATGGTGGGGTTGACTTCCTCGGGCGAGGCGGACCAAGCGGAATCGTTGCCGCCGATCGCTGCGGTGCTGGCCACTTCGGTCAACATCATGCAGATGCGTATCGCGCAGTCACGTTTGGCGGGGGATCCGCCCGAGGTGTTGATTTCGCCTCGAGTGGCAGATTTGTCGATCCTCGATTTTCACCGCGCGGCGGAGGCAATCGAGGAGGGCGAGGCGGCTGTACAGCGGGTAGAGTGGCAGATTGCCGAATTGCTGGAGAGCGCGCGATGAGCGCTTCCGATCTGCTTCGTTCCCTGGCGCGCTGTGTGGGTGAGGCACACGTGCGTTGCGCCGAGTCTGAGATGGCCGCTTTCCTTCTCGACTGGCGTGGGCGATATCGCGGCCGAGCCTTGGCGGTGGTTCAGCCTGCCACGACCGAGGAAGTGGCGGCAGTGGTGCGCCATTGCCGCGTGTATGGGGTGCATATCGTTCCCCAGGGCGGAAACACGGGGTTGGTGGGCGGCGCGACACCGCTCGAAGAGCAGGCCCCGGCGATCGTGCTGCACCTGGGGCGTTTGCGCCGAATCCGTAGCCTGGAGCCGCAGGAGTTCACCGTGGTCGCCGAAGCGGGGGTGACGGTACGGGAGGTGCAGGAGGCGGCGCGTTCGGCGAACCGCCTGTTTCCCTTGTCGCTCGCCTCGGAGGGCAGCGCCACGGTGGGTGGAGTGTGCGCGACGAACGCGGGGGGCGTACACGTCCTGCGTTACGGTACGACGCGCGACCTGGTGCTGGGCCTGGAGGTGGTGCTTGCCGACGGCAGCGTGATTTCTTCGCTCCAAGGCTTGCGCAAGGACAACACCGGCTATGCGTGGAAGCCCCTCTTCGTGGGCTCGGAAGGGACTTTGGGCGTCATCACCGCGGCGACCTTCAAGCTCTTTCCTTTGCCCACCGAAGTCGTGACTGCGTGGGTGGCCGTACCGGATCCGGCCGCGGCGGTGAGGCTCTTCTCCTGGCTGCGTGAGACGGTGGGCGAGGGGCTCGAGGCGTTCGAGCTGATGGGCCGCACGACGCTCGAGCTGGTATTGAAACACATTCCTCAGGCGAGGGCGCCCTTTTCGGGCGAACCTCCGGCATGGTCCGTGCTCGTCGAATTCGCCGAAGCCGGGCGAGGGGCGCAGTTGCAAGAGCGGGTAGAGCGGGCGATGACCGTGGCCATCGAGCGGGGTTGGGTGCAGGATGTGGTGCTCGCGGCCAATGAGGCGCAACGCCGGGCGTTGTGGGCGTTGCGTGAGAATGCCTCCGAAGCGCAGCGTTTCGAGGGATTCAGTTTCAAGCACGACGTCTCTCTGCCGATCCGGGCGCTTCCAGAGTTCATCGCCGAGTGTGAGGCGCGCCTGCGCCGGCATTGGCCCACCGTGACGCTCGTCTGTTTCGGGCATCTCGGCGACGGCAATCTGCACTACAATGTCTTCCCCACCGGGATCGAACCAGCCCAATGGCCGCTCATCGAACCGCGGCTGTCGGGATTGGTGCACGACACCGTGGCCGAATTCGGCGGTTCGATTTCGGCCGAGCATGGCATCGGACGCCTCAAGGCCGAGTTGTTGCCGCGCTACAAGTCCGAGGAAGAGCTTTCTTTGCTGCGCCGGCTCAAGGCAGCGATCGATCCAGAGAACCTGTTCAATCCGGGCAAGGTCGTGCGTGGCGACGACCGCCCGTGTAGCGAGGAAACATGACGCCAACGCCGACGATCAAGGAGATCCTTGCGCCGCTGCAGCCGGACATGGCGCGCACCGACGAGGTGATCCGGCGCGAACTGCATTCGGATGTGGCGCTGGTGCGCAGCATCGCCGATTACATCATCGCCGCCGGCGGCAAGCGTCTTCGTCCGGCGCTGCTCTTGGCGGTGGCCCGCGCCTTGGGCTATGACGGGCCGCACCATGCCACCCTCGCTGCCGTGGTCGAATTCATCCATACCGCCACCTTGCTGCACGACGACGTGGTCGACGAATCCGATCTGCGCCGAGGGCGTGAGACGGCCAATGCCGTCTTCGGCAACGCCGCGGCGGTCCTGGTGGGGGATTTTCTCTATTCCCGCTCGTTCCAGATGATGGTTTCGGTGGAGAGCATGCGGGTGATGGCGGTGCTCGCCGAGGCGACCAACGTCATCGCCGAGGGCGAAGTGCTGCAGTTGATGAACCAGGGAAATCCCGGCACCACGCTCGAGGATTACTTCCGCGTGATCGAATACAAGACCGCCAAGCTCTTCGAGGCGGCGGGCCGCCTGGGGGCCATCCTCGCCGGGGCGACGCCCGAGGTCGAGGAGGCGATGGCGGCCTTCGGCCGGGAACTCGGCTGTGCCTTTCAGATCATCGACGATGTGCTGGATTATGCGGCCGATCCGGCGGTGTCGGGCAAGAACGTGGGCGACGACCTCGCCGAGGGGAAACCGACCCTGCCGCTGCTGCACGTGCTGCATCATGGCACGACGGTGCAAGCGGACCTCGTGCGGCAAGTCATCGAGCACGGGGGGAGAGAGCATCTTTCCGCCGTGCTCGATGCGATCGCGGAAACGGGAGCGCTGGAGGTTTCGCGCCGCGTCGCCGAGCGCTATGCCGCGACGGCGAAGACGCGACTCGCGTGTCTTTCCCCTTCCCAATTCCAGGAATCATTGCTACAATTATCGGACTTTGCGGTGAATCGTTCTGCATGAATCGCAAAACGTCGGGGAATAGCTCAGCCTGGTAGAGCACTGCGTTCGGGACGCAGGGGCCGGAGGTTCGAATCCTCTTTCCCCGACCACCTCTTCCTCATCTTCCGCTGAATCCCTGGATCACTTGCCCGACGGCCTCGATGCCTTCGGCGAATCCCTGTTGCAGTATCCCTCCCATGGGGCTCAGACTCGCCAGCAAGGCGAGAAAACCCATCGTGATCGTGATGGGGAATCCGATCGCGAAGAGATTGAGCTGGGGGGCGGTGCGTGTGAGTATGGCCAGCGCGATGTTGGTGAGGAGCACCACCGCCGTGATCGGGAGCGACAGCAGAAAGGCGAATGCGAAGAGCGTCACCGGATAATGCAGCATCACCGCCATCCCTTCTTGTAGTGCGAGACCGGCGCCGATGGGCAGCCAGTCGAAGCTCACGACGATGGCATTCAGCAGCATCAAGTGACCGTCGAGCGCAAGGAAGAGCAAGGTAGCTACCACCGCGAAGAATTCGTTCAGCACCGGTGTCTGGGTGCCGGAGGTGGGGCTATAGAACACCGCGAAAGACAACCCCATCTGGAATCCGACCATGGCGGCAGCCAGGTCGATCGCGGCGAAGATGAAGCGCAGCACGAAGCCGCAGGTGATGCCGATGAGCAGTTCTTGGGCGATGATCGGGTAGATCAGCCAGGAGTCGAGCGCAATGGACGGGGCAGGCGGCAGTACCGGCGCGATGGCCACCGTGATCGCCAGCCCCAGTACCAGGCGAATGCGGGTGGGTAGCGCTCGATTGGAGAATACCGGCGCCACCGCGAGCAGGGACAGGATGCGCACCGCCGGGAAGAAGTAAGCGGAGATCCATGCCGACCATTGTGCTTCCGTGACCGTCCACATCGCCTCAGCCGATGAGGGTGGGCAGCGCCGTGAGCAGCCGCGTGAGGTAGTCGGTGATCGTCTGACCCATCCATGGACCCATCACGATGAGGGTGGTGAACACGGCCACGAGCTTGGGGACGAAAGTGAGCGTCATTTCGTTGATCTGAGTGGCAGCCTGGAAGATGCTCACCAGCAGACCCGTGGCCAGGGCAGCGATGAATGGCGGGGCACTCAGTAGCAGGGCCGTGATCACGGCGTCGCGAGCGAAATCCATCAGCAAGGGGGTCATGGTGGGTCCTCAGACGAGTGCGAAGCTTTTGACGAGCGAACCGATGAGCAGGGTCCATCCGTCGACGAGTACGAAGACGAGGAGCTTGAAGGGGAGCGCGACGATCACCGGCGACATCATCATCATCCCCATCGACATCAACACGGAGGCGACGACCATGTCGATGATCAGGAAGGGGAGAAAGACAATGAATCCGATCTGAAACGCCGTCTTGAGCTCGGAGGTGACGAAAGCCGGTATGATGACGCGCAGTGGCAGGTCCTGTGCTTCTTCGACCGGCGGCGTCTTGGCCAGGTCGGCAAAGAGGGTGAGGTCGTTGTCGCGCACTTGGGCGAGCATGAAGCGCTTGGTCGGAACCGCGGCGCGCTCCAGTGCCTGCGTGAAATCGATTTGGTTCGCTTGGAGAGGTTGCCAGGCTTCGACGTAGATCCGTTCGGCCACCGGCGCCATGATGAAGAAGGTGAGGAAGAGCGCCAGGCCAATCAATACCTGGTTCGGTGGCGAGGTTTGCGTGCCGAGTGCCATACGCAGCAACGAGAGCACGATGATGATGCGGGTGAAGCTCGTCATCATCAGGATTGCGGCGGGGATGAAGGTGAGGGCGGTGAGCAGCAGTAGCGTCTGCACCGTGAGGGAGTAACTCGTGCCACCGTCGCTGGCCGGGGTGGCCGTGGCCAGCGGAAGCCCTTGGGCGGCCGCGAGCGAGGGGAGGAGCAGGGCGGCAAACCCGAACAGCGCGATGTGCGCCCGTTCCGCTCTCATCGGCGTACTCCTTCGCCTTCGCTGGTGGGCAGGGGGGCGTTTGCGGTGCGGCGTTCGTCGATGGCGGCCTCGAGCTGCTCGCTGAAGGGAGCGGGAGGTTCGGGCAGGCGTTGTAGTAGCGTGATGGAGGAGGGGGTGACGCCGAGCAGTAAGCGCACGCCTTCGGCTTCGAGCAGAACGACGCGCTCGCGCGTGCCCACCGAGATCGCCCCGATGATGCTCAAGCCCGTGCGTGCCCCTTGGCGACGCTGCAATTTCTTCATGGCCGTAAACGCCGCCCATAGGGCGAGCGCGGTCAAGCCGAGACCGAGTGCGAGTTGAGCCATCGGTTGAATCCAGTCATAGGTCATGATGGAAGCCTCCTCGAAGATAGGATGGCATGAAAGGATGGAGGCCATGTCCGGAAAAGAGGGGGGAACGCGAGGGTTTTCTCCGCTTCGCAGAAAAATATGTGCCTCTTGGTGTGAAGCCCCGCGCTTCTTGGTAGAATGTTCGTATATCCGTTCCGCGGGATGGGATCATGGCGGTCGAACTCTACAATGACGGTAAGCATATTTGCCTGGCTTTCTACGATCTGGTCGACGAGCAGGGCGACCATGCCGTGCAGTGCAACCAGTTCCTCGTCATCGACAACGGTCACGCGGCGTTGATCGATCCGGGTGGGAACATGACCCATACCGGTCTGCTGATGGGGATGAGCCGCTATTGCCGTCCGCAGAACGTCGACTACATCTTCGCGTCGCATGCCGACCCGGACATCATCGCTTCGGTGAACAAGTGGATGGTGAC
>JAQUGB010000104.1 GCA_028684345.1 Tepidiphilus sp.
GGAATTTTCGCATTTCCGCAGCCGGAGGGCAAACGGAGGGAGCCTCTGCCGAAGAGAGGGTGACATCTCACCGACACCGATGATAAGCTTCTAGCATCATAGGATGAAACCATGGAGGATGAAATGGCATCGGAGCAGATCGGAATCTGTGCCTTGCAGCTCGACAGACGCCTCGATGAGCTGCCGGTCTTTTTCTATCGCCTCGTTTCGTCCTGCGATGCCGAAGACGAAAACGCGGTGAAAATCACACGCCGCGGCGCGGCCTGCTTACGCCGAAGCAATGCCAACGCGCCAATGACCGATCTCGGGGCATGGAGATTGGTGGCGCTGCATCCATTGCAAGCCGCGGAGGGCGAGTGGGATGGGCAGCGTTTTTCGGCACTGGATCCGACGCAAGGAGCCTTGCATGCCGCCGATCCCGACGAGCGTGAGGCCATGCGCCGCCTTTTGAACGTCGCGCTCTACGACGGAGTCAGCGCGGCACTGAATTCCGGAACGAATCGAAAGTCGAGACAGGTCATGTATGGCCAGAGTCATTCGGTCGAGATCGTCGATTCCGTTCCGTCGGAACGTGTCCGCCTGCCGCGCGACGCGTATCTCGAAGTATTCAAGACGGTTCGGCTCACCCCCGAAGTGCTTCCCGACGGTACCGGCATCGTCTTCTTTCATATCCAGCATCGTTTGATGCCCAAGGACTACGTCACCCTCGAATGGGTCATCCGGCACCGCCTCCATTGGCTCGAAGGAATCCGCCGGGTCCGCCACCGCTATCGGGAGAACGGCAGGGAAGAAGCCACGGCCGAATTGCTCGGTATCGCGGAGGAGAACGCCCTGTCGACCTTTTCCGGTCCGCAAGGAGAGATCAGCTATTTCGACTATCATCGGCTTCGGGGCCGAATCCGGGAAAATGAGCTCGAAGCCGTGCGCCGCAGCACCGTCGTACGGCTACGTTACCCGGGAGGAAACAGCAAACAAAAGGAGTGGAAACACCTGGCGGCCCTGCTTCGGCCTCTGTTCGACTTCGAAACCTTGCAGGAGATCGACGGCGAGTTGCTCGGAAGCATTGCCAAACGCTTGCCTTGGTCGATCGGGGATCGGCTCGGGACGATCGCCGAGTTCTTGCGGGGCATCGAGGTTCCCCGCTTCGGTGCCCGCCTCGTTCCTCTGGCCGAAACGCAGGCGTCCGTTCGCCGTTGGTGTCCGGATATCCGCCTGCGTGTAGGGAAGTCGCGCCTTGCCGCGAGCGAGCAGGCGGTGCTCTCTCATGGTGCCTATCGCCCCATGAAGAAAAAACGCATCGTCTTCGTGACAATCGGCACGCCGTCACCGCACGGCGAGAAACACTTTTCTCAAGTGCTGGAGCTATGCCGCCGCTGGTGCGGCGGTGGCATCGATGGGCAAGTCGCTCCGCCGGCAACGGATGCCCAGGAATTGGACCTTCGTCTGGAACGCAGATGCCCGGAAGATGCCGTCCTGCTCGTGGGACTGGGGGAGGGGGCCGACAAGCGATCGGTACGCGATGTGCTGTTTCGGCACGCGCTGCCCGTCCAGTTCATGCGCCTGGACCATCCGCCGAAGCGTTATACGCCATCCTACTACCACAATCTTGCGGCAGGCGTCTTCAGCAAGGGGGGCGGGGTGTTGTGCGCCATCGAAGACATGCCGGACGAAGCGGATCTCTTTCTGGGGCTCGACCTGGGTGGGGTTCATCAAAGAGTGCCGGGTTTTGCCTTTCTCTTCACCCGCGAAGGGGCCCAGCTCGGCTGGCAGCTGGCCGAAGCGCAGTCGGGGGAACGGATCGCCGACGAGAGCCTGGGGCTTTTGCTCGAGCGCAGTCTCGAGTCCTACCGCAAGGCCCATGGCGGGGAGAAGCCGCGGCGCATCGTGTTGCATCGCGACGGGAGATGGTACGAGTCCTTCGAGGTCATCGGTTCGTTCGAGCAGCGGCATGGCATCGCAATCGACGTGCTCGAAGTGATCAAATCGGGTGCACCCGTCCTCTATCGCCGACAGCGTGACCAAGACACGGGACGAAAACGGTTCCGCAACCCCGAGGTCGGGGATGCATTCGAACTCTGCGGACTCGACGAGGTGATCCTGGCAACCTACAGTGGCGCGGAACTCGGCAAGGATTGGGGAGACAAGGTGACGGTACGTCCCTTGCGCCTGCGCCGGCGCTACGGCGATACCCCGCTCGAGGTCCTGGCCCAGCAGGTCGTTCTGCTGAGCCGGATTCACGGCGCTTCCCTCTACCGGCACCCGCGTCTGCCGGTGACCACGCACCATGCCGACCGGTTCGCTTCTTTGCGCCGCGAATGCAACATCGACGACCTGTCGCGCATGGACCGTCTGTGCCCTGTCTATCTTTGATGCGCTCACCGTCGCGGAACGGCGCCCCCGTCAGCCTCGTGCAAGCAAGGCATGCCAGTATCGGCTAAAGTTTTTTCGCGGGGAGCCGATAATCCCCCAAACGCCGACGGAGAAGGATATGGACTGGTTCTGGCGCGCCTACGACTGGGTGGAGCGAACGTTCTTTACCACGGTCACGAGGAAATTCGCGAGTTTCCTCGTGGTGCCTCTCATCGCTTCGGTCGGGTTTCTGCTGCTGTATTCGTTGCAGGCCCGGATCGACGAGCTGCTCTCGAGGCAGGGGAACGAGGCCTTGCGTGCCGAGGTGGCGGCGGCCTTCGCCCATACCGTGGGCGAGTTCGGGATGCTCATGGTCGCGATGCTGTTCGTCGCCGTCGGCCTCATCCTCTACATGCGCCACCTCATCGTGCGGCCGCTGCGACGCATGGCCGAGATCTTCCGCACCCTGAGCAACGACCGGCGCGAAGGGGATTTCTCCGTCGATCTGCCGGTGATGACGCACGACGAGCTGGGAGAACTCGCCAAAGCCTACAACGCTTTTGCCGAGAAGATGCGAGCGATCATTGTCGACCTGCGCCGGATGAGCGTGGAAGTGGGCGGGGATGCGGTGCGTGCCGATGCCAAGGCGGTTGAGGCCGAGAAGAGCGCCGAGACCCAGCTGCGCCTGGCCGACGAAGTCTTTGCCGCGAGCCAGCGAACGACGGAGGCGATCGAGGAGGTCCAGACGCGGATCCAGGGGCTGGACACGACGATGCAGGAGAGCTTGGCCGCAGTCTCTTCGGCGCTCTCCGAACTGCACGCCGTCGTGCAGCGCGTCAGTACTTCGCGCGAGCGCCTGGCTAGCTTTACCGGCACGGTGGGCGAATTGGCGAGCCGCTCCGAGCAGATCCGCCGCATCGCCGGTTTGATCCGCGAAGTCGCCGACCAGACGAATTTGCTCGCCCTGAACGCGGCGATCGAAGCGGCGCGCGCCGGAGAATATGGGCGCGGATTCGCCGTGGTGGCCGACGAGGTGCGCAAGCTCGCCGAACGCGTCAATCTCTCCTCGCAAGAGATCACCCGAGATATCGACGGCATGATCGGCATCGTCGACCAGACCCGAAGTCAGAACGAGGCGATCAACGCCGATATGGACGAGACGCTGCGTTCGGTCCATCACGTAGAAGAGGAATTCGCGCGCATGGACGAGGCGTTCCACCGCAGCCGCGAGAGCCTGGGAGAGATGGTCACGGCCAGCGGACATCTGGTGCAGGCGAACGACGCGACAGTGGGACACGTACGCCACATCGCCGAAGTGGGCGAGGCCGTACGTCGCCTGATGCAGGAGACTCGAAGCGACATCGACACCCTGGCCGAGCGTACCGAAACCATCCTCGAGATGCTCGCCCGCTACCGTGTCGGCCGTGGCCGCTTCGATCAACTCGTGCGCGAGGAGCGGACCATTCGCGATGCCATCCAGACCCAGCTCGAAGCGATGGCGCGCGACGGCGTCGACGTGTTCGACCGCAACTACCGCCCCTATCTGAACTGCGATCCGCCGAAATTCAAACTCGCCTGGAGCGACGAGTTCGTGCGCCGCTGCCAGCATCTGTTGGACGAGGGGCTCGCGCGGATCCCCGAGGCGGTGTTCGTGGTGGCCGTCAATACCGACGGCTACCTTTCCGCACACAATGCCAAATTCAGCAAACCCCTCACGGGCGACCGGGAAAAGGATCTCGTGGGTAATCGGACCTATCGCAAGTTCGACAATCCCCGCGAGCTGCGCGCAGCGCAGAATACCGCTCCGGTGCTGATGCAGACCTACCGCCGCGACACGGGAGAGATCCTGGTCGATGTGGCCATGCCGATTTACGTCGGTGGCCGCCTGTGGGGGAACGTGCGCGTCGGCCTGCCGATCGAAGCCCTGAGCAAGGACTGATGAGCGCCTCCTCAATGGTGCAGGATCTGCCCGAGGAAGCGGCGGGTACGTTCTTCTTCCCGCCGACAACGGCGAGGAACTCACCGACCGCTTCATTACTCGTGGGGAGCGTACTCCCCACGGGCACACATGTCTTCGATGAACCGTGCCAGGCGCTCGGCATCGAGCATCGTGACCCAACCTCGCCGTGCGCAGACGAGCGGCATGGTCGACGATTTCAACGGCCGCATCGAATAAAGTGGCTCGCCACCCCTGATCGGCTCAGCGCTTGCGCGCGGGAGGCAGGTCGGTGCAGCTCCCTTCGGCCACTTCCGCCGCCAGTCCCACCGTTTCGATGAGCGTCGGGTGAGGATGGATGGTGCGGGCGATGTCGCCCGCTTCCGCCCCCATTTCGATCGCCAGGCAGATCTCGCCGATCAGATCCCCCGCACCGGCACCGACGATGGCCCCGCCGACCAGGCGGTGCGTTTCGGCGTCGAAGAGGAGCTTGGTGAATCCTTCCTCGCAGCCGTTGGCGATCGCCCGTCCCGAAGCAGCCCAGGGAAAGACGGCCTTTTCCACTTTGAGACCACGGGCCTTGGCTTCGGCTTCGGTGAGTCCGGCCCAGGCGATTTCGGGGTCGGTGTAGGCAACCGACGGGATCTGCAGCGCATCGAAGGCCACCTTCCGGCCGGCGGCCGCTTCCGCCGCCACATGACCCTCGTGTACGGCCTTGTGGGCGAGCATCGGATTGCCGGTGAGGTCCCCGATGGCGAAAACGTGCGGCACGTTGGTGCGCCGTTGCGGGTCGACCGGGATGAATCCGCGTTCATCCACGCGCACGCCCGCCGCATCGAGTCCGAGCAGGGGGCCGTTGGAGCGACGCCCCACGGCCACCAGCACGAGGTCGTAGCGTTGCGCTTCCTTGGGCGCCGCTTCTCCCTCGAACTTCGCCCGGATGCCGTCTGCGTGCGCCTCGAGCGCCGTGGTGCGCGTGTTGCGGTAGAGCGCCCCGAAGCGGGCGGCGTTTTTCTTCTCCCAGACGCGAACGAGGTCACGGTCGGCGCCGGGAAAGAGATCTGCCGTCGCCTCCACCACATCGACCGTGGCGCCGAAGGCGGCATAGACCGTACCCATTTCCAGGCCGATGATACCCCCGCCGATCACCAGCATGCGCTGGGGAATAGAGGGTAGCGCCAGTGCGCCGGTGGAGTCCACCACACGCGGGTCGTCGGGCTGGAACGGCAGGCGTACCGGTCGCGAACCGGCGGCGAGGATGGCCTGTTCGAATTGCACGATTTCGACGGCCCCGGTTTCACGCGCAGGATCGCCTTCCATGCGCCGCACTTCGAGGTGATGAGGGCCGACGAGTCGACCTTCTCCTTGGAGTATCCGCACCCCGCGCGCCTTGGCCATGCCCGCGAGGCCCTTGGTCAATCGCCCGACGACTTCGTCCCGATGCGCCCGCACCCGATCGAGGTCGATTTTGGGCGCCTCGAAGACGATCCCGGCCTGGGCGAGGTGATCGCGCGCACCGATGCCGGCGGCCAGATGCAGCAGGGCCTTGGAGGGGATGCAACCCACGTTGAGACACACCCCTCCGAGCACGGGTTCACGCTCGACCAACAGCACGTCGAGCCCGAGATCGGCTGCGCGGAAGGCAGCGGAATAGCCGCCGGGGCCGCCGCCGAGCACGAGCAGCCGACAGCGGTGGTGGACTTCTCCGACGAAGACGGGTACGGACGACGCTAACGCCGCCGCTGGCACGGGGGGCGATTCGGACTGCGCCGCAGCGGTCACTGCGGTGGATTCGGCAGGGGCAGAGGATGCTTCGGCCCTCTTGCCCGCTTCGCTGGCTTCGAGGCG
>JAQUGB010000105.1 GCA_028684345.1 Tepidiphilus sp.
TGACGTGACGGAAAATGCGTTTGTGTTCGTCGCGATAGAAGTCGTCAGGCCCGACGAGATCAGCGACTCGCTCCCAAGCGGTATTGTCGAGGAGCAAGCCGCCGAGCAGCGCCTGTTCGGCTTCGAGTGAATGAGGCGGAAGCTTGAAGGCGGAGGAGGGAGTGAACGTGAGTTCGTCGGACATGGAACGGAAGTCTCGCTACGCAAGATGAAGGGCTATTCTAGCGCCGAAAAAAGATGAGCGCCGGACCCGGAGGCGCGGCGCTCGTCGCTGGGTGCGAATGGGGCGGATCAGTGCTCGCCGAGCACCGAGACCTTGATGAGGACGCGCACGTCGGTGTGCAACGCGATCTCGACCTCGGTCTCGCCGACGCTCTTGATCGGGCCTTGAGGCATGAGAATCTGGGCGCGGGGGATGTCGTAGCCCAAGGTTTCCAGCCCTTCGGCGATGTCGATGTTGGTCACCGAGCCGAAGAGACGGCCGTCTTCACCGGCCTTGCGGGTAATTTGTACCGTGAGTCCTTCGAGACGTGCGGCGAGCGCTTGCGCGGCGGCGAGTTTCTCGGCCTGCTGGCGCTCGAGTTCCGCCCGACGGCGTTCGAATTCGGCGATGTTCTCGGGCGTGGCGCGCTTGGCCTTCTTTTGGGGAATGAGATAGTTGCGCGCGTAGCCGTCTTTGACCTTGACGATGTCGCCGAGGTTGCCGAGATTGGTGACCTTCTCCATCAGGATGACTTGCATGTCTGGCCTCCGCTCACTCGTGCTGGTCGGTATAAGGCAACAGCGCCAGGAAACGGGCACGCTTGATGGCGGTGGCGAGCTGGCGCTGATAGCGGGCGCTGGTGCCGGTGATGCGCGCGGGCACGATCTTGGCGACTTCGGTGATGAAGTCTTTGAGCAGCTCGACGTCTTTGTAGTCGATCTGTTCGATGCCTTCGGCCGTGAAACGGCAGTATTTACGGCGGCGGGAGAATCCGCGTCCGCCCCGTTCTGGTCTAGCCATGTTCTTTTCCTTTCATGTGTCGTAATTCGGTGATGTGTAGGATCGGCGTGCGGCTCTTTAGCGTCCGCGCAGCCAGGAAACCCGTACAGTGGATCACGGCGCCCAGCGGCAGCTCGGCCAGCCGAAGCCCGCATTCACCGAGGGATTTGATGCCGACCTCGAACTCGATGCGGCGCTCGGCGCCGGCTTCGGTCTGCGTCGAACGATGGGCAAGCACGCCCTCGAAAACGGGAATGCCCGCTGGCGTGTAACGCAGGCCACGACTAGAGATCAGCACGCCTTCGAGTTCCACACGGTTGCACACCGATCGGGCAAAAACTCAGACTGCTGGGCTGGATTCGGCGGCGGACTCGGCTGCCGGGGTTTCCAGCAGGGAGCGAGACTTCTCGTCCTTCATCATCGGAGAGGGCTCGGTGACCGCCTTTTCCATGCGCACGGTAAGGTGACGCAGCACGGCATCGTTGAATCTAAATGCAGTTTCGAGCTCTTCGAGGGTCTCGCCGTCGCATTCGATGTTCATCAGTACGTAGTGCGCCTTGTGCACTTTCTGAATGGAATAGGCGAGCTGGCGGCGACCCCAGTCTTCGAGGCGATGGATCTTGCCACCACGGCCGGTGATGAGGTTGCGATAGCGCTCGACCATGGCCGGAACCTGTTCGGACTGGTCCGGATGGACGATGAAGACGATTTCGTAATGTCGCATGTAGACTCCTTGTGGTTGACGAGCAGCCTCCCGGCATGCGGTCCGGTGAGGCAAGGGAAACGATTAGTATAGCGGCGAACGATGGGGTTGTCCAGCAAGCGACAGACGTTCAGGCCATGCCCTCGCGCAGCAGCGGCCAGGCGCGGCGAAGGTAATAGACCATGGAGACGATGGTGAGCAGGGCTGCCAGCCAGAGCATCGCCTGCCCCCAGAAGGGGGTATCGAAGTGCGGCAAGGGGCTCCAGTAGAGGAGCACGGGGATGGCGATGAGCTGGACGGTGGTTTTCAGCTTGCCGATGAAGGCCACGGCCACCGAGCCGCGGCTGCCGAGTTCGGCCATCCATTCGCGCAAGGCCGAGATGGTGATCTCGCGCCCGATGATGATGATGGCAGCCAAGGCATGCGCCCGCCCCAGATCGACGAGCACGATGAGGGCGGCGGCGACCATCAGCTTGTCGGCCACCGGATCGAGGAAGGCGCCGAAACGCGACTGCTGTCCGAGCCGGCGAGCGAGGTAGCCGTCGAGCCAGTCGGTGATCGCGGCCGCGGTAAAGATGATCGTAGCCCAGAGATTGACGGCTTCAAGGCGCAGCCAGCCTTGGGGAAGATAGAAGAGCAGGACGAAGACGGGGATGAGGGCGATACGCCCCCAAGTGATCAGATTGGGAATGTTCCAGCGCATCGTGTCCCGTCCCTTCGCGTCTCTTCTGCCATCACTGGTCATGCAGCGCATTATAGAGGGTTTGGGCGAGCCGCCGGTCGATGCCGGGTACGCGGCATAGGTCTTCGACGGTGGCTTCCTTCACTCCGTCGAGCCCACCGAAGGCTGCGAGCAGCGCCTTGCGCCGTTTGGGACCGATGCCGGGAATGTCCTCGAGGCGGGAACCGGTGCGGGCCTTGGCGCGGCGGGCGCGGTGTCCGGTGATGGCGAAGCGGTGTGCCTCGTCGCGCACGATCTGGATGAGGTGCAGCGCCGGCGAGGAGGGCGGCAGCTGCAGCGGCGCCCGTCCGTCGGCGAAAACGAGGGTCTCGAGGCCGGGCTTGCGCGCTTCGCCCTTGGCCACGCCCACGAGCGGCAGCTCGAGCCCGAGTTCGTCGAGCACCCGGGCGGCGACTTCGAGCTGACCCTTGCCGCCGTCGATGAGCACGAGATCTGGGCGCGGCGCCTCGCCCTCGGCGACTCGCTCATAGCGGCGGGTGAGCACCTGGCGCATGGCGGCATAGTCGTCGCCCGGCGTGATGCCTTCGATGTGGTAGCGCCGGTATTGCGAGGGATTCATCCCCTCCCCTTCCCAGACGACGCAGGAGGCCACGGTGGCTTCGCCCATGGTGTGGCTGATGTCGAAGCATTCGATGCGCCGCGGCGGCTCGGGCAGGTCGAGCGCCGCGGCCAGTTCCTGCAGCTGGGTGCGGGCACGCTCACCGCCGCGCGCACGCGCCTCGATCGCCACCCGGGCGTTCGCTTCGGCCATCTCCAGCCAGGCGCGGTCGGTGGCACCGCGTCCGGCACTCACGGCAATGGAGCGTTCGGCAAGGAACTCTACGAACTCGGCCAATTCCGGCGAGGCAAGATTGGTGAGGATGCGATCGGGCCAGGGCCGGTCCTGGTAGTGCTGCTCGAGGAAGGCGTGGAGCACGTCGGCCGGCTCGGCTCCCTCGGCCTGCTGCGGAAAGAGGGGACGGTCGCCGAGGTGCCGCCCGCCGCGCACCATGGCGAGGTTCACGCAGACGAGCCCGCCTTCGGCGATGACGACGAGGATGTCGACGTCCTCGTCGCGGCGACTGTCGACGGCCTGCTGGTGCAGCACCGATTGCAGGGCGCGGAGGCGGTCCCGCAGGCGGGCGGCCTCTTCGAAGTCGAGGCGCTCGCTCGCGGCGTTCATCGACGCGGTGAGCGTCTCGATCACCTCGGTCGATTTGCCGGAGAGAAAGCGCGCGGCCATTTCGACCTGCTGCCGGTATTCCTCTGCGCTCACTTTGCCGACGCAGGGGGCGGTGCAGCGGTGAATTTGATGCAGCAGGCAGGGGCGCGAGCGGTTGCGGAACACCGAGTCGGCGCAGGTGCGCAGCTCGAAGAGCTTTTGCACGAGCTGAATGCTCTCGCGCGCCGCCCAGCCGTTCGGATAGGGGCCAAAGTAGCGCTCGCCCCTGCGCAGCGTGCCACGGTAGGTCTGGATGGCGGGGAAGTCGCCCCCGGTGAGACGGATGTAGGGATAGGATTTGTCGTCGCGAAAGAGGATGTTGTAGCGCGGCGACAACGTTTTGATGAGGTGATTCTCGAGGATGAGCGCTTCGGCCTCGGAGCGCACCAGCGAGATGTCGACGCGTTCGATCTGGCGCACCATCAAGGCGATGCGCGGGCTCGGCAAGCGCGTGCGGAAGTAGCTCGCCAGGCGTCGGCGCAGATTCTTCGCCTTGCCGACGTAGAGCACGGTCTCGTCGGCGCCGATCATGCGATAGACGCCGGGCGATTCGGGCACCGTCTGCAGAAAAGCCGAAGCGTCGAAACTCATGGCAGGAACGGATCAGAACCAGACATTGCGCTGCGACCAGTCGCGCACGCGTTCGCGCGCCTGCAGGTAGGGTTCGAAGAGCTCGAGCTCGAACGGATCGGGAATGCGCGGCGAGCCGAGAAGCCCCGTGCGGCGCGCGATGACGTCCGCCGTCTCCTCCGGCCACGCCTCCTCGAGCAGGCGCTCCACCCACTCGGGGCGATTGCATACGAGCGCCAGGTCGCAACCGGCCGACAACGCCGCCGTGGCGCGCGCACGAGGATCGTCCCCCGCGGCTCCGGCCCCCGCCATACCGAGATCGTCGGAGAGCACGGCACCGCGAAAACCCAGCCGCCCGCGCAGCACTTCTCCGAGCCAGAAGGCGGAAAACCCCGCCGGTCCGGGGGCGCAGCGTTCATAGCGCACGTGCGCCGGCATGCCGCCGGCGAGTGAGCGCAACAGGCGATGACGGTAGGGCACGAGGTCGCGCTGCCAGATCGCCTCGAAGGGGCGGGAATCGACGGGCAGCGTCTCGTGCGAGTCGGCGGCCACCGTGCCGTGGCCGGGAAAATGCTTGCCGACGGCGCGAACGCCCATCATGCTCAACCCTGCCACCACGGACTGAGCGAGTCGCGCGACCACGGCGGGATCGTCACTGAAGGCGCGATCGCCGATCACCGCACTCACTCCTGCCTCGACGTCGAGCACCGGTGCGAAAGTGAGATCGATGCCATGCGCGGCGAGTTCCGCGCCGATGACGAGCCCGACGTCGTAGGCGAGCGCCACCGCCTGCTCGGGGTCGCGCTCGTATTCGTCGCCGAGTCGGCGCATGGGGGCGACCGGGGTGAAGCCATCCCCGCGGAAGCGCTGCACGCGCCCGCCCTCCTGATCGACGGCGATGACCAACGGCCCTGGGCGGGCGGAACGTATCGCCTGGACCAGGGCGGCGAGCTGGGCCGAATCGCGATAGTTGCGGGCAAAGAGAATGACGCCGCCCACGGCCGGATGGGCGAGACGGCGCAGCTCCTCCGGGCTCGGTTCGAGACCGGCGAGATCGATCATCAAGGGGCCCGGCGGCAAAGAGGATGCGGCAATATTCATGGGACAGGGGCTTGTCAGGCAGGGGGGAAAGTCGGCGATTCGCCCTCGCTACGCTCGAGCACGACGAAGGCGACGGCGTACTCGCGCTCGTCGGCAAGGCTCAGGTGTGCCCGCAGGCCGGCCGTGGCGAGTCGGGCAGCAAGGGACTCGGCGAAGGCGAAGAAGGGACGCCTGCGGGCATCGTGCGCCACCCACAATTCCTGCCAGCCGAGCGACGCCCCCAGCCCCGTGCCCCAGGCCTTGGCAAAAGCCTCTTTGGCGGCAAAGCGCTTGGCGAGCAAGCGCTCCGGCATGGCCGCACGAAAAAATTCTTCCCGTTCGGCCGGAGCGAGGATGCGTTCGGCGAAGCGCGAACCATGGCGCGCGAGCGCGGCAGCCAGACGCTCGATACGGACGAGGTCGGTGCCCACACTGACGATCATCGGGCGCAGGCCTCGCGCATCAGCCGTTTCATCTCGCGCACGGCCTCGCGCAGGCCGGTGAAGACGGCACGGCTGACGATGGCATGACCGATGTGCAGTTCCCGCACGCCGGGCAGGGCCGCCACCGGCTGAACGTTGTAGTAATTGAGGGCATGCCCCGCATTGAATCGCATGCCCAGCCCCACGATCGCCTCCCCCGCCCGGCGTACCTCGTCGAGCTCCGCCTGCACGGCGGGGCGTTCCAGATCGCGCCCGGCGGCATGAAAGGCGTGAGCGTAGGGGCCGGTGTGCACCTCGCAGACTTCGGCGCCGATGCGGCTCGCCGCCTCGACCTGACGAGGATCGGCATCGAGAAAGACGCTGACGACGATGCCGGCATCGCGCAAACGGGAGAC
>JAQUGB010000106.1 GCA_028684345.1 Tepidiphilus sp.
TCATCATCGGTGAGGCCGCCACGAAAGTGATGGACGGCTATCCCGAG
Organism: Tepidiphilus sp.; assembly: GCA_028684345.1. GTDB lineage: Bacteria > Pseudomonadota > Gammaproteobacteria > Burkholderiales > Rhodocyclaceae > Tepidiphilus. The sequence goes on from JAQUGB010000106.1 coordinate 48, forward strand.
TTCATCCAGGCGCACGCCGAAGTGCCTTGGCGCAATATGCGCAATCGTATGGCTCACGGCTATTTCGACATCAACCTCGAGGTGGTGTGGGAGACAGTACAGGAATGGCTGCCAGCGCTGCTCGAGCAACTGCCCGCCGTTCGCCAGGATGCCGACGATGAAGACCGCAACGACCATGCGATGGAATCATGACTGGCAACGACAAGCCATGCTTTCTGCGCGAAACCGCAGGATCATAAAGCAGGCGGCCGCCCTCACCGCCGCAGCACCCCCGGCGTGCGAAAGCGCACGATGCGCCGGTACAGCCACACGTAGAGCACCGCGAAGCCCAGCGTAAAGCCCATCAGCACGTACGTGTGCCGCCAGAAGAGCACCGCCGGGATCACCGAAGCCGAACACAGCAGCCACAGATAAGGGGAAGTAGCCGAATTGCGCCGCACCAGCGCCTCCACCTCGCGCCCGCCGGCCCAGCGCACGATGCGGCGGAATACCAGCGTGTGCAGATGCAACGCGTCCGGCAATCCGGGCGAAGTATCCCGCACTACCTTGCGCCGGTAGATGGAAAACACCGTCTCGAACACCGGATACACCACGAGGAGCATGGGAAACCACGCCGACACCTCCGGGTGCCGCCCCACCAGCAGCACCGACACCTCGCCGATCAGAAACCCCACCAGATACGCCCCGCCGTCGCCGAGGAAAATGAGCCCCCGCGGGTAGTTCCACAGGAAAAAGCCCAGCAGCGCCCCCACGCTGGCGATGCACACGTTCCACAGCAGGTGGTCCCCCAGCACGTAGGCCACGTACCCCAGCGCCGAGAGGATCATCACCCCCACCATGCCCGCCAGGCCGTTGAAGCCGTCGATGATGTTGATCGCGTTCGCCACCCCGCCCACCGCCACCGCCGTGAAGAGCAACGCCACCGGGCCGTAGCGGAGAAGATCATCGACGAGCGGCACGTCCACCCGCGTGAGCATCGCCCCCAACAGCCAGAAGCCCAGCGCCGCCGCCCCCATCGTGAGCAAGAGGCGTGCCCCCACGCCCACGCGCTTGGTCACGTCCTCGGCAAGCCCCCCGGCGAACGCCGGAATCCCCGCCGCGAGCAACAAGGCGAACTCCCGGGCGATGCTGCGACCGTCGAGCCACAGCAGCGCCGCCGCCGCCACCAACCCCAGCGCCACGCCCACCCCGCCGATACGGGAAACCGGGTGGCGATGAAATTTCTGCACCCCATCCAACTCATCCGTCGCAAAATATCCGTAGCGACGGTGCAACCGAATCAGCCAGAGCAGAGCGAAAAAACTGGTCAAGAATGCCGTCAGCAGGACGTTCATCGCCCTCTCCCTTCCCCACCGATGACGGCACGTTCAGCCAGATTCACTCAAACCCGCCCGTAGTGATCCTGGAAGCGCACGATGTCATCTTCCCCCAGATACTCCCCGCACTGCACCTCGATCATGACGAGATCGAGCACGCCGGGATTTTCCAGCCGGTGCTTGTGGCCGGCGGGAATATAGGTGGATTCGTTGGGGCGCACGTAACACTCCCGCTCCCCGTTGACGATCTTGGCCATGCCGCGCACCACGATCCAATGCTCGCTGCGATGATGGTGCATCTGCAACGACAGGGACGCGCCCGGTTTGACTTCGATGCGCTTGATCTTGAAGCCGGGCCCTTCCTCGAGCACCGTGTAGCTGCCCCACGGGCGCACGACGGTGCGGTGGAATTTGTAGGCCTCGTGATCGCGCTCCTTGAGGCGGGCGACGACCTGTTTCACATCCTGCGCCTTGTCGCGATGCGCCACGAGCAGCGCATCGGGCGTATCGACGATCATCAAGCCTTCCACGCCAAGCGCCGCCACGAACCGGTCTTCACTGTGAACGTAGGTGTCGCGGCTATCGAGAAAGAGGGCTTCGCCACGAGCCCGGTTACCGGCCTCATCCGGTTCCACGAGTTCGCTGAGAGCGCACCACGAACCGATGTCGCTCCAGTCGAATTCGGCCGGAACGACGGCGACGGCATCGGAGCGCTCCATGAGGGCGTAGTCGAGGGAAATGTCGGGGAGGTCGGCAAAGCGCTCGGCGTCCAGTTCGATCATGGCGGATTCCGGTGAGGCGCGCCCGCGGGTGCGTTCCCAGCAGCGTGCCGCCGCTTCGGCCACCTCCGGCGCATGGCGCTGCATCTCTTCGAGCAGGAAACCCGCCTCGAAGCAGAACATGCCGGCATTCCAGTAGAAATTTCCGGCTGCGAGATACGCTTCGGCGCGCTCGAGGGGAGGTTTCTCGACGAAGCGCACGACCGTCCGCCCCGGGCCCAGCGGCTCGCCCGCTTCGATGTAGCCATAGCCGGTCTCCGGCCGGTCGGGGACGACGCCGAACGTGACGAGCCGCTGCTGGCGGGCCAGAACGAGGGCTTGCTCGACGGCATGGCCAAACGCCGTTGTGTCTCGAATGAGATGATCGGCCGGCAGGATGAGCAGCAGGGCTCGAGGACCGTGGCGCTCGAGCACGGAGTGCGCGGCAAGCGCCACCGCCGCGGCCGTGTTGCGCCCGACGGGCTCCAAGAGATACGCGCTGCGATACCGACCCTCGAGCCCCGCGTGCGCGAATTCGTCTTTGCTGAGGAAGTAATACTCGCGGTTGGTGACCGTGAGGATCTCCCTGGGCGAGCCTTCTACGGCATCGAGCACGAAGGCCGCACGACGATAGGTTTTGTGCAGTAAGGTTTCGCCGTCGGCAAGCCTGATGAAAGGCTTGGGGTGTCCCTCGCGTGAAACGGGCCACAGGCGCGTTCCTGCGCCCCCCGAAAGAATGACGGGAATCAGCATGATGACCTACTTACCTGAATGAACGACCAGAACGGGCTCATGCCTTGGATTCATGTCGTTTCAGAAACAACATACGAGAAAAGGCATATCGCGCGAAGTATACCCTCATTCCCATTCGGCAGTGATTTCCTACGGCCTGGGCCAGTTGGTTATAATTGTAAGCTTTCGCGAACGATCCAATCCGACATGTCCCTCGACAAGAGCTTCGAACCCAAGGCGATCGAATCCCGCTGGTACCCTTGCTGGGAGGAACACGGCTACTTTCGCGCCGGTTTCGACCCGAACAGGAAGAATGCCTACTGCATCCTGATGCCGCCGCCCAACGTGACCGGCACGCTGCACATGGGGCATGGCTTCAACCAGACCATCATGGATATCCTGGTGCGCTGGCGGCGCATGAGCGGGGACAACGTGCTGCTGCAGCCGGGTACCGACCATGCCGGCATCGCCACCCAGATCGTGGTCGAGCGCCAGCTCGAGCGCGAGGGACTCACGCGCTACGATCTGGGACGGGAGAAATTCCTCGAGCGCGTGTGGCAGTGGAAGGAATATTCCGGCGGCACCATCACGCGACAGATGCGGCGTCTGGGCACTTCGGCCGACTGGACGCGCGAGCGCTTCACCATGGACGAGGGAATGTCGCGCGTGGTGCGCGAAGTCTTCGTCCGGCTCTATCGCGAGGGGCTCATCTACCGCGGCAAGCGCCTGGTCAACTGGGATCCGAAGCTGCGCACGGCGGTCTCCGATCTAGAAGTGTCGGCTGAAGAGGAAGAAGGGTTCCTCTGGTCCCTCCTCTACCCCTTCGCCGACGGGCCCATCGACGGGCAACGGGGCGTGGTGGTGGCCACCACGCGGCCGGAGACGCTCTTTGGCGACGTGGCGGTGATGGTGCATCCGGAAGATCCCCGCTATCAGGGGCTCATCGGCAAGGAGGTGATCCTGCCGCTGGTGGGCCGGCGCATTCCCATCATCGCCGATGCGGCCGTGGATCCGAGCTTCGGCACCGGCTGCGTGAAAGTGACACCGGCGCACGATGCCAACGACTACGCCGTGGCCCAGCGCCACGGGCTGCCGCTGATCAGCATCTTCCGGCTCGATGCCCATCTGAACGACCAGGTGCCCGAGCCTTACCGCGGGCTCGACCGGTTCGTGGCCCGGGAAAAGGCCGTGGCCGAGCTGCAGGCGCAGGGGCTTTTGGTCGAGGTGAAGCCGCACAAGATGATGGTGCCGCGCGGCGAGCGCACGGGCGTGGTGCTCGAACCCATGCTCACCGACCAGTGGTTCGTGGCCACCACCAAGCCCGGGGCGGACGGCAAGTCGCTCGCGCAAAAGGCGCTCGAAGTGGTCGAGGACGGCAGCATCCGCTTCTTCCCCGACAACTGGGTGAATACCTACCGCCAGTGGCTGGTCAATATCCAAGATTGGTGTATCTCGCGGCAGCTGTGGTGGGGGCATCAGATCCCGGCCTGGTATGCCGACGAGGATCCGGCCGAGAACCGCCGCTTCTGGGTGGCGCACGACGAGGCGCAGGCCCGGGCGCTTGCCGCGGCCGAGGGCTACACGGGGCCGCTCACGCGCGACGCGGACGTGCTCGATACGTGGTTCTCCTCTGCGCTGTGGCCTTTCTCCACGCTCGATTGGACGCCCGAGTATCCGGCCAAATCCAACCCGGCGCTCGATCTCTACCTGCCTTCTTCGGTGCTGGTCACGGGTTTCGACATCATCTTCTTCTGGGTGGCGCGCATGGTGATGATGACCACCCACGTCACCGGCAAAATTCCGTTCAAGCACGTCTATGTCCACGGCCTCATCCGCGATGCCGAGGGGCAGAAGATGTCGAAGTCCAAGGGCAACGTGCTCGACCCGATCGACCTCATCGACGGCATCGACCTGGAATCGCTCATCCAGAAGCGCACCACCGGCCTGATGAACCCGAAACAGGCCGCATCGATCGCGGAGCGCACGCGCAAGGAATTCCCCAACGGCATCCCGGCGTTCGGTGCGGATGCCCTGCGCTTCACGTTCGCCTCGCTCGCGAGCCCGGGGCGAGACCTCAAGTTCGACCTCGGCCGTTGCGAGGGCTACCGCAATTTCTGCAACAAGCTGTGGAACGCGACCCGCTTCGTGCTCATGAACGTGGGCGAGCGCCTGCCGCAGACGCCCGCCGCGCCCGAGGCGCTGGGCTTTGCCGAACGCTGGATCGTCTCCCGCCTGCAGCGGGTGGAAGCGGAAGCGCAGCGCCACCTCACCGACTACCGCTTCGACCTCTACGCCAAGGCGCTCTACGAATTCGTCTGGGACGAATACTGCGACTGGTACCTGGAACTTGCCAAGGTGCGTCTTGCGCAAGGAGACGAGGCGGTGCGCCACGCCACGCGCCGCACGCTCATCGGCGTGCTCGAAGCCGTGCTGCGGCTGCTGCACCCGGTGATTCCTTTCATCACCGAGGAGCTCTGGCAGCACGTAGCCCCCGTGGCCGGGCGCAAGGTGAGCGACTCGATCATGGTGGCGCCCTACCCCGTCGCCGAGCCCGGGCGGCTCGACGAAGCGGCCGAGCGCGAAATGGCGCTCTTCCAGGCAATCACGCGGGCGGTGCGGGGCTTGCGCGCCGAGATGAAGCTCAACCCGGGCGAGCGCGTGCCGCTCGCGGTGGCGCTGGGCGAAGCGGCCGACGAGGCGCTCGCGGCGACGATCGCCGGGTTCGTTCCCTACCTGCAGGCGCTCGCACGGCTCACGGAAGTGCGCACGCTGGCGCGCCTACCCGAAGAGGCGCTCGCGCCGGTGGCGGCGGTGGAGACGCTGCAGCTCATGCTCGACGTACCCATCGACGCCGCCAAGGAGCGCGAGCGGCTTGCCAAGGAGATCGAGCGCCTGCGCGCCGAGATCGCCAAGGCGAGGAAGAAGCTGGAGACCCCCAGCTTCGTCGAACGCGCCCCGGCCGAAGTGGTGGCGCAAGAGCGCGAACGCATCGAGCGCTTCAGCGCCACGCTCGCGCAGCTCGAACCGCAGCTCGCGCGCATCGAGCGGCATTTGGCGAGGGGGTGAGGCGGGCGCTCAGGCGCTCAAAACTCTCGCACGAGCTCGGCACGTTCGTTTGCCAACTGCTCGTAGCGAGGGATCTTGGCGAGTTCCTGAGCGAGCGCCTCGCGTCGCTGTACGGCGTC
>JAQUGB010000107.1 GCA_028684345.1 Tepidiphilus sp.
CTGCCGTAACCCTTCCCAGGCGCGCGGGAAACGGGCTTCCTCGCCTTCGCGGCTACTGGCGAGCACGACGACGGGGCGGGGGCCGATGGCCTCGCGCCACGTCTGCGCCAGCGCGATCGCCGCCGGTTCGGGGCTCCAATCGAATTTGAGGTTGCCCGTGACGGCGATGCGGGAGAGGCCGAGCGCGCGCAAACGCTGCGCATCGGCCGCACTCTGCGCCCCGACCTGCACGAAGGCGTCCCACTCGAGCGGTAGTAGCCAGCGGAAACGGCGATAGCGGCGAAAGGAACGCTCCGACAGCCGGGCGTTGGCGAGCACGAGCGGCACGCCCTGCCGCTTGGCCTGCCGCAGCCAATTGGGCCAGATCTCGGTCTCCATCACGATCCCCAGCCTCGGGCGCACACTTTCCAGGAAACGTCGCACCCAGCGGCTGTGATCATAAGGGGCATAGGCTTGCACGATGGCGGGATCGTGGGCCCAGAGCCGGTGGCCGGTCTCCAGACCGGTGGGGGTCATGTGCGTGACGAGCAAGCGCAGCCGAGGGTAGCGGCGGCGCAGCGCCCGCACCAGGGGATGAGCCGCGCGCGTCTCGCCCACCGAGACGGCGTGGATCCAGAGGGTGTCGCGGCCGTCGTCGGGTAAGGCGACGTGCCCCAGGCGTTCGCGCCAGCGGCGCGACACGTCTGGTCGGTCGCGATGCCGCAGCCAATGCCGCAGCCGCAGCCACGGCCAGGCGAGCCGCCAGAGGGCATCGTAGATGTGATAACGTAGGGACACGGGCGACGTCGCAAAAAAGTGGGCAACGATGCTAGTTTAGCAAGTCCGGCGGCGATGCGCCCAAGTCGTGGAAAAGAAAGGGGGGAATGGCGCAGGATGGCGACTTATGCGATCGGGGACGTGCAGGGGTGTTACGCAGCACTGCAGCGTCTGCTCGAGGGGATTGGCTTTGCTCCACCGCACGACCGGTTGTGGCTGGTGGGCGATCTGGTCAATCGCGGACCGCAGTCGCTGGAAGTGCTGCGCTTCGTGCGTGCGCTGCCGCCGGATTCGGTCGAGGTGGTGCTGGGTAACCACGATCTGTATCTCTTGATGCGGGCGGCGGGTTATCTCAAGCGCGCGCGAGACGACACCCTGGATGCGGTGCTCGCGGCGCCGGATCGCGACGAATTGCTCGACTGGTTGCGCAGGCGGCCGCTCCTGGTGGTGGACGAGACGCTCGGCTACGCGATGGCGCACGCCGGAGTGAGCCCGGTCTGGTCGCTGGCTCAGGCGGCGGAGTATGCGCGCGAGGTGGAGGAGGCGCTGTGCGGGGATCTTGCCTGGCTGCTGCGGCTCAAGGGGGATCGCCCCACGCGCTGGCGCGACGATCTGGCCGGTCTGGATCGCCTGCGCTACATCGTGAACGCTTTTACGCGGATGCGGTTCGTGTCGCTGCGCCACGGGGCATTGGAGCTGGAGGCGAAAGGGCCGCCGGAGCGTGCACCCCAAGGCACGGTACCGTGGTTTCGCTGGCCGCAGCGGGTGCCGCTGGGCGTGCAGGTGGTGTTCGGCCATTGGTCGGCGCTGGGGTTTTACGCCGGCGACGGGGTGCTCGGCATCGACACGGGGTGTGTCTATGGAGGGCTGCTCACGGCAGTGCGACTGGAGGATGGGGCGGTTTTCACCGTCTCGGGGAAGTGAGCCTCAGGCGCGAAAACGCTGCAGGAGCGCACCCAGGGTCTGCGTGAGCCGATCGAGCCGCTCGGCGGCTTCGCTGCCTTGACGTGCGAGGTCGGCGAGGGTCTCGGAGGCGCCGGCGACATGGGCGACTTCTTGGGCGATCTGACGATTGACGCTTGCCTGCTCACTCGTGCCTTCACGGATCGCTTGGGCTTGCGCGCCGATTTCGTCCATCGTGTGCTCGATCGCATCGATCGCGGCCAGCGCTTGGCGAGAAGAGGCGAGGGCCGTTTGGATCGATTCCCGTCCTTGGGCCATGTCGGCGACCATCCGGGTGACATGGGATTCGACGCGTTGAATCGTGGCCCCGATCTCGCTCGTGGCGTGTGCCGTGCGCTCGGAGAGTTTTCGTACTTCGTCGGCGACTACGGCAAAGCCTCGACCGTAGGCGCCGGCACGAGCCGCTTCGATCGCGGCGTTGAGGGCGAGCAGGTTGGTCTGTTCGGCAATGTCGCGGATGACCGCGACGATGCGCCCTACCGATTCCATTTCACTGTCGATGGTGTCGGCGTCTTCGGCGAGCGCTTCGAGCCGTTGCGCGAGCGTTTGGGTATCCTGGGTGTGGGAGCGCACCCGGTGGGCGGCCTCGCGGCTGCGGGCGACGCCATTGGCCACTGCCTCGGCTGCGTGCTGGGCATCGGAGGCGGATTGGTCCATGGCGGTGGAGAGTTCTTCGATGCCGGCGGCCATTTCTTGCGCCGATTGCGCTTGTTGTTCTGCGGCGGCGGCAATCCGTCGGGCGCGCTCACGTTCGGCAGCGACCGAGTCGGTCAACTGCCCGCTCGCCTGGGTGAGGGTGTGGACGAAGTCCCGTAGTTGGCTGCGCATGTCCTGCAGGGTCGCGATCAGGGTGCCGATCTCGTCGCGCCCCTCGTCGCCGAGATTCTGGCGCAGGTCGAGGGCGGCGACGGCGCGTGCGAAGTCGAGCGCAGTGCGCATGCCGTGGCGTAGGCGATGGGTGGAGAAGTAGGCGAGGATGAGGAGCAGTAGCGTCACGGCGCTGAACAGCAGCGCGATGACGAGGCGGCTTTGATCGGAGGCTTGGGCGCTGTGGTCGAAGTCGGCGCGGGTGGCGTCGCGTTCGAGATGGATCAAGTCGTCGAGGGCGGCGTGGACGTCGTGCAGTTGCGTCTCGATCTGCCCGATGAGTCCGCGCTGGGATCGACCTAGACCAGCGAGGTCGTCGCCATAGAGTTCGATGGTCTGACGCGCCGTGTCTACGGCCTGATGAAAGCGCTGGGCGGCTTCTTCTAGGCGAGCGAACGCGGTGCGTTCGTCTTCGCGCATCGACCGTTGCCTGAACGCTGCGAGGATGGCTTGGGCTTGATCCGAGGCGCGCTCGAGCTCCTGTGGATCGAAAGAGGAGATTTTCTGGCTCGCGTCGGCAAAGACGCGGTAGAGGAAACTCGCTTGCCGCTCGGCCAGGTGTTTGAGCTGGGCAAGCTCGACGAGGGGGGCGACTTGGCCGCTGTAGGCGCTGCGCATCGTGCCGGTCTGGGTGTCGATGGTCTGGTCGGCAAGCGCGATCACGATCGAAAAGAGTCCGATCGCGATCGCGACCATGATCCAGTAGCGTGCCTGCAGCGACAGGGTAAGCGAATGGGAACGGCGCGTCATCCTTGGCCATGCCTCAGCGGGCGGCGAACACGGGTGCGCCGTCGGCCCGTTCGATCACCAGCGTGGCCGAGCGCGGCCGGCCACCGCCCAGTTCGCGGAATTGCGTATGTGGCCATTCGGAGAAGGCGGTGGGATGCGCCGCGAGGTGGGTTGCGAGGTCTCGACCTTCCGGCAGTTGCGGCGCACGGGGGTGACCTTCGGCTTCGCCGGGGTGCTGGACATTGACGAACATCGTGCGTCCGTCGTTGCTCCAGGTGAGGCCGGTGATCTCGCAGCCCGAAGGTCCGACGAGGAAGCGGCGGATGATGCCAGTGTCGGGGTCGGCGACCAGTATCTGGTTGTTGCCCATGCCTTGGTAGGGACCGGTATCGCTGTAGTTGCCGTCGGTGAGGATCCACAGGCGGCCGGCGGCGTCGAACCCGAGACCGTCGGGGGAATTGAAGAGGTTCTCTGGCGTGATCGCCGCCGAGCCGGCGCGGGGATCGCCTTGGGGGTAGACGAGGGGGTTGCCGGTGAGCACGAAGAGATCCCAGGCGAATTCGTCCGCGGTCGGGTCGCCTCCGTTTTCCTGCCAGCGCAGGATCTGGCCCCAGAGGTTCTCGGCCCGGGGATTGGCGGCGTCGACCTCGTTCGGCTTGCGCCGGTTGTTGTTGGTGAGCGTGACATACACCTCACCTCGCGTCGGATGGATGGCGATCCATTCGGGACGGTCCATCTTGGTCGCGCCGACGAGGTCGCCGGCGAGCCGCGCGTGGATGAGGACGTCGGCTTGCGTGGGCAAGCGCGCCTCGGCGGCAAGCAGCGGATTGCGTTCCTTGTCGAGCAGAATCCATTGGCCACGGAAACGTTGGCCGTCGGGCGTGGGGTCGGCAGTGAATCGGGCGACGTAGAGGTTTCCCGAATCGAGCAGGTCGCGGTTGGCGGCAGGGTTGCCGGGGTCGTAGCGGCCGTGGCTCACGAAGCGGTAGAGGTACTCGAAGCGCTCGTCGTCGCCCATGTAGACGACGACGCGGCCGTCGGGGGCGATCGTGACCGCGGCGTTCTCATGCTTGAAGCGGCCAAGCGCCGTGCGTTTCTTGGGGGTGCTCTGCGGGTCGAAGGGGTCGATCTCGACCACCCAGCCGAAGCGGTTGGGTTCGTTGGGTTCGCGGCGCAGGTCGAAGCGTTCGATCACCTCGAACCAGCGGTAGCCGCCGTCCTTGCCGATGCCGTAGCGCTGGTGCATCGGGTCGGTGCTGCCGCCGCCGAAGTAGTTGTGGAAATTTTCCTCGCAGGTGAGGTAGGTCCCCCAAGGAGTGAAGCCGTTGGCGCAGTTGTTGAGCGTGCCGCGCACCTGGGTACCGCTGGGGTCGGCCGATGTGCGAAGCAGCGCATGCCCGGCGGCCGGGCCGGTGAGCGCCATGGGCGTGTCGCCGGTGATGCGGCGGTTGTATTTGGAGGGAATGACGGGGCGCCAGCCGGTTTGTCCGTCGCGCTGAAGGTGGACGATCGACACGCCATGGGCGTTGATCGCCTTCATCGCTTTCTCACGCGTCCAAGGCTCGGTGTATTCCTTGCCGAAGAGGTATTCGTAGTTGGTGTATTCGTGGTTGAGCACGAGCAGCCCTTGATCGGTGACATTGGCGCCGAAGGGGAAGAAGTGCATGCCGTCGTGGTTGTCCCCGATCTGCCGGGCCTGCTCTTCGGCCGAGGCCGAGGCATCGGGTCGCCAGTAGGCGGAAAAGTCGAGTAGGGGATCGCCCCAGGGCAGGATGGCGCGCACCCCATATCCTTCCATGACGCTGACGCGGTCGTCGCTGTGGGTGGGGATCGAGCGGGGAAAGAGGGCGAGCAGCGAGGAGGATGCGGCGACCGGATCGTTGAGCGAGCGGGCGAGCGCCGCGGCCGGGGAGGCGAAGAAGCCGAGCAGCGTCGCGGCCCCCGCGCTTTGCAGCAGGCGGCGGCGGTCCTGGTCGACGATTGCGGCGAACGTGTCGCCTTGCGGGTCGCGTGTCGCGGCATTGTCTTTCATCATTTTCATGGGACTCGCCAGCGAAGGGTTCGATGGTGCGGAGTCTAGAGCGCCTTTGTGACGGTTTTATGGCAAAGGCAGGTCTTCCTCGATGCGCGCCCGGATCCGGGCTTCGAGTAGGCGGCCCAGCGCCTTGCGATCGGCCCCCTGGGTGGGTAAGGGTTCGGAGACGTCGATGCGGGCGTGCAGCCGCGGTTCGCGCACGATACGGAACAGCGATTGCATGAGCGTCATCTGGCCGTAGAAGGCCGCGGCGCGGGTGCGCTGGCCGTCGGCGTCGTAGTAGCGGATCGCCACGGCCTGGACGGGCGCGCCGGCATCGATCGCCGGTTGCAGCAGCGCCGCGTGAAAGGGGTGTAGCGACAGGCCGTCGGTGGTGGTGCCTTCGGGAAAGAGCGCGACGCTCTGCCCTTGCCGCAGATGCGATACGAGCTCACGCGCCAGCACGGCGGCGTGTCCCCGGCTGCCGCGCCGCAAGAAAATGGTTTCGTTGCGTGCCGCGAGCCAACCGATGATGGGCCAGCGGCGGACTTCGGCCTTGGCGATGAAGGCGGCGTCGGTCTGCGAGAGGACGACGAAGACGTCGATCCAGGAGACGTGGTTGAGGGCGAGCAAGGCGCCGCTGGCGAACTCGCCATGCCGCTCCACCTCGATGCCGCACAGGGCGACGAGGCGCCGC
>JAQUGB010000007.1:0-8096 GCA_028684345.1 Tepidiphilus sp.
GACAACGGCAAGGAGTTCACCGACCGCTTCATTACCCGGGGAGAGCGCACCCCTACGGGAGCGCATGCCTTCGATGAACTGTGCCAGGCGCTCGAGATCGAGCACCGGCTGACCAAGCCTCGCCATCTGCAGACGAACGGCATGGTCGAACGTTTCAACGGGCGCATCAGCGAGGTACTCGCCACCCACCGCTTCGACAGCCGCGAAGCGTTGGAGGCAACGATTCATCGCTACGTCTGGCTGTACAATCACCACATCCCCCAGAAGGCCCTGGGGCATGTCACACCCGTCGAAGCCATGAAAAAATGGCACGCCGAAAAACCTGAAATTTTCATAAAAAAACCACGCAATCGTCCGGGATCTGACAGCTAAACACCGGGCAAATCGAAGCGTGCGCTAGAGGATGGATTCCCCGTTTCATCCCAGGTAATTTCCTCGACCTCTGTGTGCCCGTCGCGGTGCTGCAATACGAAGGTGCTACATCGGGTACCGTATCCCGGCGCTTGCACGAAGATGGCGGACAAAGCCCGTTCCCAGTCGGCAGGGATACCGGTATCGGGCAGAAGATCATCTGGGGCGTGCGAACGGTCAGTGAGGAGCGTGATCAGTCCTTCCTGCGCCGGTCGGGGAAAAATCGCTTTCTCCATCAGGGTTCGGGCGCGTTCTGCTTTGGGCCAGGGAGTGTTGAGCAAGGCGTTCGAGAGGACGTGCAGGCCGGGAGAAATCGGTCCGATACGGCCGGTACGCGATTCGAGGATCGCCGCCTCGTCACGGTCGATCACGATCAGGTTGAACGGTGGGTAATCGTCCTTATGCTCCGCGATACGCTCGAGCACGTCCACGGGGGGATCGTCAGCCATTGCCGCGGCCACGACGAGCTGACCGCGGCTGGGGGCTCCGGCTCGCCGTTGCGTCGGATCCCGGTAGTTGGTCAGCGCAGCGACCCGGCCGGTACGGCTGAGCGCGAGCCAAGTTCCTCCGCCCGTGAGGTCTCGACCGGCGAGAAGCGGTAGGTTCGGCCACCAGTGCATGGGTTCGGCCGGGCGATCGAAGTATTCGTCGCGGTTGGCGGCAAGGATGAGGGAATACTCCGGATGTACTTGCCAGGCGAAGGCGATGAGGCACATGGTTCAATCCAGTGAATAGGGGAGCGACAGGATTTCAGCCTGTGCGCCTTCGGGTGATCCGAGATGCACTTCACCCGATTCAGCCGCCTCGCGTTGAAGTACGGCGAGCAGCTCGAACCCACCTTCGGGGCGGAGCGCCGAAAGCACGACGCGTCCAGCCCCTTGTCGCCCAAAGACTGGAGAAAAGCACTCGTCTCCCGCCTGCGGGGGCGGGCCTTCGGCAGTACCGAGTCGGTACATACGCTTCTTGACGCGCCCGAGATAGTGTGTGCGCGTCACGATTTCTTGTCCGGGATAGCAGCCTTTGGTGAAGCTCACTGCGCCGAGGCGATCCAAGTTGATCCATTGTGGCAGAAATTCTTCCTGGTTGACGGGAAGCAACCACGGCAGGCCGTGGCGTATGAGTGCAAGGCGCCAGTGAACGGTGCCGCCGGGAGCGTACCGTTCGGTGAGTCGGGTGGTGAAATGCTCCGGGACTTCCTGTGCGGGGAGGAAATCGAGTACGAAGTCGGGCCCCAGATGGAGAAAACGGCGCTCACCGACCGTTTCCAGCACGGGTCGCAGGAATGGCGCCTGCGGAGTGAGGGAGGGGAGTCGGGCCATGGTGACCAACCCGTCTTCGTATGTGAAGTCGACTTTGCTGCGCAATCGGTAACGAAGGAGCGTGGTGCGCAATGGTTCGGCGAGCGATGCCTCGAGTATCAAAAAGAAGCGTTCCGCCGCGTCTCGCCATAGGAGCACGAGGGCTAGGGTTCGTCCTTTGGGGGTGAGCAGCGCTGCCCAGCGCGCTTCGCCGCCGATGGAGAGGGATTTTATGTCTTGGGTCAGGAGGTTGTGCAGTAGGCTGGCGGCATCTGGACCTTCTGCGCGCAGTATGGCCAGGTTGGGTAACGGCACGATGTACGGAGGTTGCGCCGCTGCATTCGGTGGGATCGACTCGTCCGCTTCGATTCGGTAACCCAGATTGATGAGGTATGTGAAGAACGTGCTGGGGATGGGCATGGGGAACGGCGTGTATGTGGGTTTGTCGTGTGTACATTATAGGGCGCTCCGAATAACCTACTGCGCGGCCGTATGCCGGGGTGGCGTGGTGCTTGCTTGCTCACCTATCGAGGAGGTATGTCCGGCATCCTGCGTTCCCGGCACCTTGCCCTGCATTCGCTCGCTACGGTTTTTCGTGGTGCCCCTATAAAATCGTGATTGTTACTTTGTGCCGGGCGCACGGCGTGGCTTTGGAGTCGGGAACATGACTGTGGAAAAAGGTGGCAGAAGGCGTTGGCTCTGGGGTGGGCTCCTTGCCTTTGCCGTGCTTTTTGCCGTGGTGGCGGCGACTGCATGGTGGGTGTACGTGCGACCTTTGCCGCTGGCTGCCTCCTCGCTGGAAGTGGAGGTGCCGCGCGGCGCATCCGCTTTGGAGGCAGGGCGTCATCTGGCGCGCCAGGGAGTCGGTGTGAAGCCGTATGCCTTCTATCTTCTGGCGCGCTTTTCTCGGGGAGGGCCGATCATTGCGGGCTATTATCGAGTGGAGCATGGGCTGACGATGTCGGCCTTGCTCGACTTGCTGCGCCGAGGTGAGCGTATCCTGGAGACCATCACCATCGTCGAGGGCTGGACTTTGGCCCAGATGCGTAGTGCGATCGATCGCCATCCCTGGGTGGAAAAAACCTTGGTCGGCGTGGACGAGCAGACTTTACTTTCGGCGATTGGTGCGGAAGAAGCCTTGCCCGAAGGGCTCTTCTTCCCCGATACCTATGTGTTCGATCGCAAGACTACGGATTTGGTGCTATACCGCATGGCATATCGTAAGATGCAAGAGGAGCTGTTGGCGGCGTGGCAGGCGCGTGATCCGGAGTTGCCGCTGGCTTCGCCCTATGAGCTGCTCATCCTGGCGTCCATCATCGAAAAAGAGACGGGAAGGCCGGACGAGCGGGGCAAGGTGGCTTCGGTCTTCGTCAACCGCTTGCGCCGCAACATGCCGCTGCAGACCGATCCGACCGTGATCTACGGTATGGGCGATTCATTCGAAGGGAAATTGTTGCGACGCCATCTGCGGGAGGATCATTCCTACAATACCTATACTCGCGGTGGTTTGCCTCCTTCGCCAATTTGTCTCCCGGGGCGAGAGTCACTGTGGGCGGCGGCAAGGCCGGAAAAGACCGATTTCTTTTATTTCGTGGCGCGCGGCGATGGGTCGAGCGAGTTTTCGCGTACGCTCGAAGAACACAACCGCGCGGTGGCCCGCTGGCGGAGAGGACGGAGCGCACCATGAGGGAATCCGTGGCGCGCGTACCTTTCATCACGTTTGAGGGAATCGACGGGGCGGGGAAGTCCACCCAGATCGAGGCCTTGTGCCTATTTTTGCAGCAGCGAGGTACGTCTTTCGAGCGCACGCGTGAGCCGGGTGGCACGCCGCTCGGTGAGCGTTTGCGCGAGGTGGTTCTGTCGGAATCGATGACCCCGGAGACCGAGCTCCTAGTAATGTTCGCTGCTCGTCACGAGCATCTCCATGCGCGGATTTTTCCGGCGCTCTCGGCTGGACGTTGGGTGGTCTGTGATCGCTTCGCCGACGCTTCTTATGCCTATCAGGTGGGGGGGCGAGGCGTAGACGCGGGGCGGTTTGCCCTCATCGAGCGCTGGGTGCTGGGGGGAGTACGCCCGGATCTGACTTTTCTCTTCGATCTCGACCCGGCCGTGGCAGCTAGACGGCTCGCTCAGACCGGGGCGCGAGGTCGTGACCGTTTCGAGCGGCTCGACGAGGCGTTTTTTTCCCGGGTGCGTGCTGCTTATCTCGAACGGGCGGGACGCGAGCCTCAACGTTTCGTCGTGCTCGATGCGACCGATTCGCCCGAGGTGTTGTCGCGACGAGTGATTGCGGAGGTGCAACATCGATGGCCGAGCTGATGCCTTGGCTCGAACCGTTCTACCGTCGTTTCGTGGCGGCGATGCAGAGCGGTCAAGCGCCTCAGGCGCTCATTCTCGGCGGACCGGCCGGGGTGGGCAAGCAGCGCCTAGCGGAAGTGCTTGGCGCTCGCTGGTTGTGTGAGCGGAAGCCCGAGTCGGGGGATGCGCCATGTGGTCAGTGCCGCGCTTGTCGCCTGCTGCTGGCCGGCGGGCACCCACGGTCCTGGCGGCTCGTGCCTGCTGCCGAAGAGGGGAACGAAGGCAGACAGATCACGATCGAACGAATCCGGGAGGTGCAAGAAGGTTTGAGCTTGGCCGAAACCGGGCGGCGGGTGGTGACGATCATGCCGGCGGAGGCAATGAACCGGTTCACCGCCAATGCCTTACTCAAGGTCTTGGAGGAGCCCCCGGCAGAGGTATTATTTTTACTGGTGACGGATGTTCCGCAAGCCTTGCTGCCGACGGTGCGGAGTCGCTGCCAGCTTTGGTGGATCGTGCCGCCCTCGCGGGAGGTGGCGCTGCTCTGGCTCCAGACCCAAAAGGACGGAGATCAGGCCGTGAGCCTGCTCGATCTTGCCGGCGGGGCGCCGCTGGCCGCCTTGCGTTGGGCTCGCGCTGGCTGGGGGGCGTGGTTCGAACGGTTTCTCGGTGAGGTCGGGGGAGATGCGCCGCAAGCACCTCTGGCCTGGGCGGCGGGGCTGGAGTCCTGGCTCAAGGCGAAGGAGACTCGGGACAGCGGCTTCGATCTGGATGCGTGGATGGATTGGTGGTTGCGCTGGTTGCACGATTTGGCTCGAATCGCGGCTGGCGCCAAGGCATGTTATTTTCCTGGGTCCGAGGCGCGGTTGCGCGCTCTCGCGCGACGCGCTTCTTTGCGTGCATGGATCGCGTTGGAAGCCAGGGTCAGAGCGCGTGCGCAATGGGTGCGACATCCGCTCAACTTACGCCTCTATCTCGAGGAAGTTTTGACGGCTTATGCCGAAACGCTTGGAGCGAAACGATGATGCAGGAGAATGCACCGCGTACCGATGGACCGAATACCGAGGTCAGACCCACGGTCTTGTCGCTGAACGTGGCCAACGTCAGTGCCTTGTACGCGGCTTTCATGCCTTTTTTGCGGCGTGGTGGCGTGTTCGTGCCGACGACCAAGCGCTACGATCTGGGAGACGAGGTATTTCTTTTGCTGCAATTGCCCGACGAGACCGAGCGTTTTTCGGTGTCTGGCTCGGTGGTGTGGATCACTCCCTCGGGGGTTCCCGGCAACCGGGTGCAAGGGATCGGCGTGCATTTCGCCGAATCGGAGTCCTCTGAGCAGTTGCGCGTGCGTATCGAGCGCAAGCTGGGTGCTTTGCTCGGCTCTGGCCGTACCACACATACTTTGTAAAGGGAAGCGATGTCCTTTCTGGTCGATTCGCATTGTCATCTCGATTTTCCTGGGCTGGCGGAACGTCTGCCGGAAGTGCTGGCGAACATGGATGCGCTCGGCGTGGGCCGGGCCTTGTGCATCGGCGTGACCCTGGAGGATTTCCCGAAGGTGCTGGCGGTTGCGCGCAGCGACGATCGGCTGTGGGCTAGCGTCGGCGTGCATCCCGATCACGAGGGCGGCGAGGAGCCGACGCTGGAGCGGCTCGTCGAGCTCGCAGCCGATTCCAAGGTCATCGGCATCGGGGAGACGGGGCTAGACTATTATCGGCTCACCGATCGTCCCGAGTGGCAGCGCGAGCGCTTTCGTACCCATCTACGGGCGGCGCGTGCCTGCGGCAAGCCGGTCATCGTCCACACGCGCGCCGCGGCCGAAGATACCCTGATGATCCTGCGTGAGGAAGGGGCCGAGGCCGTCGGCGGAGTGATGCATTGCTTCACCGAATCGCTCGAGGTGGCACGCGCGGCGCTCGATCTGGGCATGTATCTTTCCTTTTCCGGCATTCTCACTTTCAAGAACGCCGCGGCGCTGCGCGAAGTGGCCGCGTACGTTCCCGAGGATCGCATCCTCGTGGAGACCGATGCACCGTATCTCACGCCGGTGCCGCATCGAGGCAAGACGAACGAGCCGGCTTACGTGCGTTTCGTGGCCGAGTGCCTCGCCCAGGTGCGCGGCGTGTCGTTCGAGCGCATCGCCGAGCGCACCACCGAGAATTTTTTCCGCCTCTTTTTCGGAACAAGGAACTCTGCTCAATGAGCGATACTTCGAGAAAATATTTCATGGCCATGACGAGCCCGAGGATGATGGTTCTGGCCTTTGTCTTGAGCTGGGGCATCACTGCGGCTCGGGCGTCCGACTTCGTCGAGGACACCGCGTTCGCCGTACAAAACGGCGACACGGCCACGATGCAGAAACTCCTTGCCAAAGGGATCGATCCGAACACCACCGACGCGCAGGGGAATCCGCTCTTGAGCCTTGCTGCTGCCAATGGCGACGAAGCGATGGTGGAGCTGCTGCTGCGAGCGGGCGCTTCTCCCAATCGGCGCAACCTCCTCGGGGAGACGCCTGCGATGAGGGCAGCCCTCAAAGGAAATGCCAAAGTGTTGCAGCGTTTGATCGACGCCGGCGCCATCATCGACCACGCGGGCTGGACGCCTTTGCATTATGCGGCGCTCGGGGGGAATGTGGAGTGTGTCGAAGTGCTGCTGCGTGCCAAGGCCGACGTGAATGCTCCCGCGCCCAACGGGAGCTCGGCCTTGATGTTGGCGGCACGCAATGGTCACGTGGACGTGGTCAAGCGTTTGCTCGCTGCTGGAGCGGACACCGAGAGACGCAACGAGGATGGGCGCACGGCAGTGATCTGGGCGCTCGAGAAACGGCAGACCGAAGCGGCCGAGCTCATCGAGAATGCTCGACGTGCCAAGGGCTTGCCGCCAACCAAGGTGCAGCTCGTGATCGAGTGAAGGGGTTCTCGAGGCTGGAGGGGGCGATGGAGGCAAGACGATGGTTGGTTCGGGCGCGGTCCCGCGAACGGGTGTGGCGTGAATGGCGGCACGAGTTGCACGCACATCCGGAGCTGGCTTACGAGGAACGGCGTACCGCTGCTTTCGTCGCCGAACGTTTGCGCTCCTTCGGGCTCGATCCGGTCGAAGGTTTGGCGGAGACGGGGGTGGTCGCGGTGCTCGAGGGGCGAAGGGGCGAGGGGCCGATGATCGCACTGCGTGCCGACATGGATGCACTGCCCATCCCCGAGGCCAATACCTTTGCGCATGCTTCGCGTGAGCCGGGCAAAATGCATGCATGTGGCCATGACGGTCATACGGCCATGCTCCTTGCCGCTGCGGAATTGCTCGCTAGCGAACCGGCGTTTGCCGGGACCGTGGTTTTCGTCTTCCAACCCGCAGAAGAGGGGGGAGGAGGGGCGAAGCGCATGGTCGAAGAGGGGTTCTTCGAGCGTTATCCCGTGCGCGAGGTCTATGGCATGCACAACTGGCCAGGATTGCCGGTGGGTCGGTTCGCGGTGCACTCCGGCCCGGTGATGGCCGGTACCGAGCGTTTTCGCATCGTCTTGCGCGGACGCGGAACGCATGCCGCCATGCCGCATTTGGGCGATGACGTCATCGCCGCAGGGGCGGCGCTCGTGCAGTCCTTGCAGACGGTGGTGAGCCGTCGGGTGGATCCGCTGCAGGCGGCGGTGTTGTCGGTGACACGATTCCATGCCGGGCATGCCTTCAACGTGATCCCCGCGGAGGCGGAGCTCGCCGGGACCGTGCGCGCTTTTGCCGTGCCGCTCTTTGCCGACATTCGCGATGCGCTCGAGCGCATCGGGCAGGGGGTGGCGTCGGCTTACGGCCTTTCTTTGGACGTCGAGTGGGACGAAGGTTATCCGCCCACGATCAATACCGCTTCCGCGGCGGCGCGCTGTGCCGAGGCCGCAGTGGCGCTCGTCGGCGAGCAGAACGTGTGTCGTGACGCGCTACCGTCGATGGGCGCGGAGGATTTCGCTTTCTTTTTGCAGCACCGCCCCGGGGCCTATGTCTGGATCGGCAACGGTCCGGGCGAGGGAGGGTGCCTCTTGCATAGTCCTCATTACGACTTCAATGACGAACTCTTGTCTTTGGGAGCGGCCTATTGGGCCACGCTCG